>JAVKMA010000039.1:0-5536 GCA_031538685.1 Burkholderiaceae bacterium
TACGCCGACGCAAAATATAACGTCGCGGCCAAGTCAACATAAACGACAAAACTGGCCATACCACAGCACCCACCACACTGGATAAAAAGAACCACATTCCCGGGTAAGTGCGGCCCAAAATTAAATTCAAACCCAGTTCAAAAATCTGTGACAACAATAAAATCGGAAAAATATGCAACACTTGCACGCCCACACCAAACCAGGTAATCCGGTGATGCAGGCTGATCGCAATAAACGCTTGCAAGGTATATACAAAAGCGTTTTGCCCCAACACAAAACCACTTTGCACATCAACAATTAGGCCAAATAAAAATGACCAAATCAAACCGACGATGCGCGGTTGAAAAATATTCCAAAACAACAAAACTAAACCCGCAAAATCAGGTACGCCAACTCGACCATTAAACGATACCGCGTTTAAAAATAAGCCAAACAGTAAAGTCAGCAAAATATATTTTCGCCCCGACAGCAGGTAATAAATCAATGAGGGTCCGGTAAATTTATTCATTTTTTTGCTTCATTTTTTGTATCTTTAGGTAGTGCACGATTTACCGCTTGGTCTTTGGACGATTTCTCGCCCACCTTATCACGCTGTGGTGTCAACACGATAAAAAATTGACTTTGTTGCTCCGTCGCAAAAGGAGCGCAGCGAATGGTGCTAAAGGGACTACCCGCCGAGGCATCAATTGAGCGCACACGACACACCGGGATTCCGACCGGATAAAGCGCATCGATTCCCGAGGTCACCACATCATCACCCACTTTCACATCCGCGTTCGAGGGCACAAAACGCACATCAATTTGTCCTAATAAATTATTGCCATACGCCACTGCACGCAAGCCAGTGCGTGGGATTTGCACCGGTACTGACAAATTACGATCGGTCGTCAAGGTCACTTCACTGCTGTTTAAATACACTCGACTGATTTGACCGATTAAACCTTGCGGCGAAATCACCGGCATGCCTTGTTCAACTTCTGACAAGTTACCTTGATCAATCACAATACGGCGGTAAAACGGTGAGCGCGTCTCGGCAATAATTTCACTGGGCCGTAATTGATACCCCGCATCAGTGCGCAAGGCCAACATTTGTCGTAAATGAATATTCTCGGCTTGCAGATGCGCACTGTTTTGCGTTATCAACAAGGTCGCATTCAATCGGCGGCGCAACTCTTGATTTTCTGCGCGTGTGTCTATTACCAATAATGCGTATTCATTGCCATACTGAAACAACTGTTGCGGCAGGCGCGCCAAACTTTGAATCGGTGTGAAAGCCGCCCACAGTTTTTTACTAAAAAACGACAGCGCGTTGTAGTTGTTGTCGGCGTAAAGGAAAAAAAAGGCAAACAAAGTTAAAAACAATAATTTTAAATTTTGCGAAGCCCCTTGCTTAAAAAGAGGGGGGGGACTGAGCTGCGCTTCTTGTGCCATTTTAGTGAGCTAAAAATAGCTGATCAATTATTCGTGCGCAAACAACATATCCATTTTGTCCATTCGCTCAAGCGCAATACCTAAGCCACGTACCACACAGGTTAAAGGATCATCTGCAACAATCACCGGTTGTCCGGTTTCTTCCATCAACAAACGATCAAGGTCACGCAACAAAGCACCACCACCAGTTAAAACCATGCCTTTTTCAGCAATATCCGCACCTAATTCTGGCGGGGTTTGTTCCAAGGCATTTTTAATCGCTGAAACGATACTATTCAAAGGCTCAGTTAAGGCTTCTAAAATTTCATTCGATGAAATGGTGAATGAGCGCGGAATACCTTCGGATAGATTGCGTCCTTTTACTTCCATTTCACGTGTTTCAGAGCCTGGGAAAGCAGAACCAATTTGTTTTTTAATCGCTTCAGCGGTGGGTTCGCCAATCAACATGCCGTAATTGCGACGGATGTAATTGATGATTGCTTCATCAAATTTATCTCCCCCGACACGAATGGACCCTTTGTAAACCGTACCACCTAAAGAAATAATTCCAACTTCAGTTGTCCCACCCCCAATATCAATCACCATCGAACCCGATGGATCGGTAATCGGCAAGCCTGCGCCAATCGCGGCAGCCATTGGCTCTTCAATCAAATCGACACGCGAGGCCCCAGCACCCATCGCTGATTCACGAATCGCGCGGCGCTCAACTTGGGTTGAACCACAAGGAACGCAAATCACGATCCGTGGAGACGGTGAAAAAATACTGCTTTCGTGTGACATTCGAATAAATTGCTTTAACATTTCTTCGGTCACGGTAAAGTCAGCGATCACGCCATCTTTCATCGGGCGAATCGCTTCGATATTGCCCGGAACTTTACCCAACATTTGCTTAGCTTGAGTGCCAACAGCTTGAATAATCCGGCGACCCCCAGCACCACCTTCTTGCCGAATCGCGACGACTGAGGGTTCGTTTAATACGATGCCTTTACCGCGTAAATAAATCAGGGTATTGGCCGTACCCAAATCAATCGCCAACTCATTCGAAAAATAACCACTCAGAAAACCAAACATAAATGACCTTTGAATAAAAATGTTTAATAAGACCCAGAGAATCAAGCAAACTCTGTGCTCTGTAAATATTATCGCTCCGCTATCAAATTTACATCCGATAAGGGAGTATTAAAAAACTGAAAGGATACTGCTTCGTCACACTAGCAAACACTTGGCCCGCGCAACTGTGCAGTGACACCCCAACTAAAAAACGCAAGCCAAAAATCAACCGAAGCTTTAATTTTTTGTCCTGTAAAAAACGCTATATTAAAATGCCGTATTCACCTTGCATTCACGCTGTATTCAAGCACTGCATTGTCCTCATCACTTTATAACCATGCACTTTACAACATACACCATCCTGAAATATCAGGCTGTGCATTCTACTCAAACGGCATCTGACAGACACAACAGGCATTTTATAGCAGTGATTTAACCACTATTTCGCAAACCCGCCGCGATACCATTAATGCTCATGTGTATCCCACGCTTCACCCACTCCTCATGTAAGCCTTTACGGTGTTGCTGAATTAAATTCACTTGCAGGTAATTCAGGGGATCCATATACGCCGAACGATTTTTAATCGAATTGGCTAAATCGGGATGATTGGCTAAACGCGTTTTTTGTCCGCTGATGCGCGATAAGGCATCTTCCGTATGCATCCATTCCTCTTTAATGCGCGTAAAAATGGCCTCTCCTTCGCTAGCTAAATTCGTCGTCGCGCACGCCAAATCGTGGTAGTGTCGCGCCATGGCGATATCGGTTTTGGCCATCACCATATCCATATTAGATAATAAGGTGTTGAAAAATGGCCACTCAATAAACATCGCTTGCAAAAGTTTTTCTGCATCTGTATTTTGTGCCAACATGTGTTTAACCGCATAACCAAAACCAAACCATGCGGGTAATAAAAAACGCGATTGTGCCCAGGAAAATCCCCACGGAATCGCACGCAAATCCTCGATTCGTCGGGTCGATTTACGCGCGGCAGGGCGCGATCCAATATTTAATTCAGCAATTTCATTTAAGGGTGTTGCGGCAAAAAAATATTCGGAGAAACTCGGTGTCTCGTATACCAATGCGCGATAGTGTTTAAACGAATCCGCCGATAAACGTGCCATGCATTGTTCAAACTCCGCTAAGCGGTTTGCAGGCAAACGTGTTGGCAACAAAGTTGATTGCAACGTGGCCGAGGTCAGCAACTCCAATTGCCGCATGCCGACTTCAGGATGTCCGTATTTCGAGGCAATCACTTCACCTTGTTCGGTCAAACGAATTTGACCTTGCACCGTATCGGGCGGCTGTCCGGTAATCGCCGAAAAACTATTGCCACCGCCACGTCCGACCGATCCGCCACGACCATGGAATAAGCGCAACTTAACCCCCGCGGCTTTAAACACACGAACTAAAGCCAGTTCTACCTGATACAACTCCCAATTCGAGGTCAAATAACCGCCGTCTTTATTTGAATCAGAATAGCCTAACATGACCTCTTGCGTAGCCTCGGCACTCGCCAAAATCGCCTGCACAAAGGGCAGCGCAAAATATGCCGACATGATTGCTGGCGCCGCACGCAAATCATCAATGGTTTCAAACAGCGGCACCACCATGACTTTGGCGTGAATTTTTGTTTGCCCTTCTTGATGCACAGTTTGAATTAAGCCATTTTCTTTTTGCAGTAGCAACACTTCCAATAAATCTGACACCGACTCAGTGTGCGAAATCACATACTGACAAATCGCTTTATCGCCAAAATTTTTTTGTAAACGTCGCGTGCAATCAAAAACCATTAACTCAGACCGCGTGCGATCGCTGTACGATAAATACGGCGAAAACAGAGGTCGGTGATGACTTAACTCTGTCGTCAGTAATTCAATTTTTTGCGCTTCTGTCAAATGTAAATAATCCTCGCAAACACGCGCTTCTTTCAACAGTTCAGCGATGCACGCGGCGTGAACATCTGAACTTTGACGCAAATCCAAGCTGGCTAAATGAAAACCAAATACGCGTGCAGCACGAATCAATGGTGCGACTTTTTGTTGCGCGACCAAGCGCGCATGATTGGCCGATAAGGAATTGTGAACCACCTGCAAATCTTGTGCGAACTCAGCGCTATCGGCATACCCGGGTAAATGACTTTGTTTATTCGCGTCGGAAGACTCTCGTAAAGTATTCAAACTTGCTTGCAAACGCGCTTGAACCACCGCAAACGCACGACGATACATCTCATCGCGCCGATGATCACTGGGATTGGGGTCTTGTTCAGCCAGCATCGATAGATCGGGCGATACCGCAACCAGACTGCTGGACTGCGCGCAAAACTCTTCGAGCTTGCTCAACTCATTTTGATAAAAACCAATGATGGTTTCAGCTTGACGTGTCAAAGCGTAGCGCATGCTGTTGGCGTTGACATTGGGATTGCCATCGCGATCACCACCAATCCAGGTACCGATACGCAAAAACGGATGTTGCGTGAGCGCCGAATGAATCGCGACATGGCCATGCTCTTGCAAGACTTCATCAACTTCGCGCATCAATTCCAAAGTTTGCGGAATAAAAGTGCGCTTGTGATACATCAAAAAATTGTCAATTTCTTCATGCACCGTCAAACGGCTGTAACGCAACAAACGCGATTGCCACAAAGTTTCGACGATAGTTGAAATCGCTTCAATATTTTGTTTTTTCTGTTTAGTGGTTTGCGGTAAATCACGCACTTCAATTAAACCGGCCAATTGATTTTCTAAGGTCAGAACGCTTTTACGCTGCACTTCGGTTGGATGCGCGGTCAAGACCGGTGAAATGAACGCGTGATCAAAAAAATCGGCAATCGCTTGTGTCGTTACACCATTGTTTTTCAAATGCGCAATCGTATGCGCCAGCGTTCCTTGAGCAGGCATACGTCCTGCCATCATGTTGCTCCGTTGACTGCGAATATGCTGTTGGTCTTCAACCAAATTAACCAGGTGAATCAAATAAGAAAACCCACGAATCACTGCAATTAACTCATCACGCGACAAATCTAATAAACGGGCATTGACATCTTCGCTACTCAAA
>JAVKMA010000040.1:0-12588 GCA_031538685.1 Burkholderiaceae bacterium
AAAATGAATTGATAGAAGTGCCCTTTATGCTTGGCGCGGCCCTTCAAATACCGGATCGGCGTTCCATTGGGCATCCATACGCCATTCAATTAACACTTTAAACGCCAAGGTCACCAAAGCGAGTAAGGCCAGAATACTGGCCAACGCGAACGCCGCTGCAAAGTTGTATTCGTTATACGAAATTTCCACTTGCAAGGGAATCGTATTGGTCAAGCCGCGAATATGTCCCGACACCACCGACACCGCGCCGAACTCGCCCATCGCCCGCGCATTACACAAAATCACGCCGTACAACAACCCCCATTTAATGTTAGGCAAGGTGACGCGCCAAAAGGTTTTCCAACCATTGGCACCTAAAACCGTCGCGGCCTCTTCTTCTTCTTTTCCTTGCGCCTCCATCACCGGAATCAATTCACGCACAATGAAAGGGACGGTAATAAAAATCGTCACAATCACAATCGCAGGCATGGCAAAAATAATTTTGATGTCGTGCGCTTGCAGCCACGCTCCTAGGGCACTGCCCGCACCAAAAATCAACACAAACACCAACCCTGCAACCACCGGCGAGACCGAAAACGGCAAATCGATTAAAGACACTAATAAAGATTTCCCGCGAAAATCAAATTTGGCAATCAACCATGCTGCCGCGACGCCAAACACTAAATTCAAGGGCACGGAAATCAGTGCGGTAATTAAGGTCAATCGAATGGCGGACAACGCGTCGGGATCGACAATCGCCGCAACATAAACGCTCCACCCCTTACGCAGGGCTTCAAAAAACACCGCAAACAAGGGCGCCAGTAGAAACAGGGCAAAAAAACTTAATCCTATTGTCAAAACGCTATAGCGTACCCATGCGGGATCTGCGCAAGCAGCATTTTTTTGATAACGGTCAGCGTGCATAATAATTGAGATAATAAAAAAACTCTAGGACACTTCTATCAATACAGAATATGCGGATGAAGTGCGCGGCGCTCAGCGCACAGAAACCGGAACGTACATACAGTACGTGAGGATTTCGCGTACTGCGCAACAAAGCAATTCGCCGCAAAAATGAATTGATAGAAGTGCCCTCTATGAATATTATTTTTGAGTGATTGCGTGGCGGCTTTTACTCCAGCTCTGTAACCCGTTAATACCTAGCAGCAGCAACAAAGAAAACACCAACATCGTCAAGGCAATCGCAGTCGCGCCGGCATAGTCAAATTGTTCTAGCTTTGCAATAATCATCAAAGGCGTGATTTCTGACACCATCGGTAAATTGCCCGCAATAAAAATCACCGATCCATATTCGCCCAAAGCGCGCGCAAAGGCCAGCGTAAAACCGGTCAAAATTGAGGGCACGATCGCGGGCAAAATGATGCGCCAAAAAATTTGTCCCCGATGCGCGCCCAAACTGGATGCGGCTTCTTCAAACTCAACTTCCAAGTCTTGTAAAACAGGTTGCACGGTTCGCACCACAAAAGGCAGTCCAACAAAAATCAAGGCCACTAAAATCCCCAGCGGCGTAAACGCCACTTTAATTCCCAGGGGTTCTAAATAACTGCCCAGCCAACCATTGGGCGCATACAACGCCGTTAAGGCAATCCCCGTCACGGCCGTTGGCAGCGCAAAAGGCAAGTCGATCAAAGCATCCACCAAACGCCGTCCAGTAAAGGGGTAGCGCACCAATGACCAGGCCAGCATGAGACCAAAAACAGCATTGATCAGTGCCGCGATCAATGCCGTCCCAAAACTTAAACGATACGATGCCACGACGCGCGGCGCAGTGACAATGGCCCAAAACTGGGTCCAATCCAAACTCATGCTACGCCAAATCAACATCGACAAGGGAATAAGCACAACCAGGGATAAATACAACAAGGTGTATCCCAAAGTCAACTTAAAACCTGGCAAGATGCGATTTTTTTTCATAGTGCTCATTGCTGTCGGATTCATTTCGGATTCATTCAAGGCCACGGGTATATCGTTATTTCACAGCGCTGATCTGGTCAAACACGCCACCGTCAACAAAATGCGTTTGACTGACGCTGGCCCAATTGCCAAATAACTCATCAATACGTCGCCGATACCGCGTTCGGCAAAAGTCGTTGTCGCACCGCGCGCTCCTGAATCCAATACTTTGACGTTTTGATAAACACTTTGCACAAATGCACGCGCACTGGCGCCATTGCCTTTGGGCTGTTTCAAGGCATAACCCCAGGCGGCAAGATAATTCCAGCGTGCGCCTCCAGAGGTTTTCGGATTCGGTGTCACGACCTCTACATCCGCCCGCGCTAAGTCCGGCCAATTTTTAATCGCTTTGGGATTACCCTTGCGCACCAAAAATACGATGGTCGAGGTATAAGGTGTCGCGTTATTGGGAAACTGTTTTTGCCAATTTTTTGCAATCAATCCTTTATTCGCAATCGCGTCAATGTCGTATGCCAGCGCTAAGGATACGACGTCCGCTTCCAAACCATCAATCACCGAGCGCGCCTGCTTGCCAGAACCGCCATGCGATTGATTAAAACGAATCTCTTGCTTGGTTTTTTGACTCCATTGCGCCGCAAAAACTTTGTTCACTTCTTGATAAAATTCACGCGTTGGATCGTAGGACGCATTCAAAAAACTGGTTTGCGCCCAAGCACTTACACCGCTGAGGCTTGCGAATAAAACGCTAAATAATGCGACGAATAATTCAGCGTTAAACAGTTTCATTTTGATTTTTCTTAAATACTAAGATGCATGAGACCACCTCAAGCGCGCTCAGAACCGCGTTATACCGTTTCCCAATAAAAGTGATTGCGCTATTGGAAAACGGGAATTAGCACTAACGCGGATAGGCATCAATAGAGAATGAATACCAGAAACCCAGCGGGCAAAGATCAACAACATCGCCCACGGACACCATCACTCAACCGCATTGAATATCCAAGATTAAAAATAGACCTAAGCTCGTGATTGTGAGTGGGCAATTATTTCTTGACACTGATTTGGTCATAGACCCCACCATCGGCAAAATGTTCTTTCATCACTTTTGACCAACCCCCTAATAAAGAATCCACGGTAAAGGTTTTGACGGGAGGAAATTGCGCCGCGTTCTTTTTAAAAATTGCGGGGTTGATCGGGCGCAAATAATGTTTGGCAATAATGCCTTGACCCTCGTCGCTGTATAAAAAATCTAAGTAGGCTTTGCCCACATCTGTCGTGCCATGCTTGGTCGCAACCGAATTGACGATCGCCACTGGCGCCGGCGCCTCGATCGTCAAGCTGGGATAAATGACTTCAAACTGCCCCTTACCCACTTCCTCTTCAATCAATACTGCTTCATTTTCAAAAGTGGCTAACACGTCACCAATACCGCGCTGAGTAAAAGTGGTCGTCGCGCCGCGTCCGCCGCCATCCAATACTGGAACGTTAGCAAATAGTTTGCGGACAAACTCACGCGCTTGCGCTTCGTTTTTGTTTTGTGAGTAAGCGTAACCATACGCCGCCAAATAGGTATAACGACCATTGCCGGTGAGTTTAGGGTTAGGCACGATGACTTGAATGCCTGGTTTGACTAAGTCATCCCAGTTTTTAATGCCCTTAGGGTTGCCTTTACGCACGAGCAAAATTGACACGGAGGAATATGGCGCGGCGTTATTTGGAAAGGCTTTGCGCCAATCATTGGCGATTAAATTTTTAGACGCTAAAAAATCTAAATCCGAAGCTTGATTCATCGTCACGACGTCGGCCTCTAAACCCGCGGCGACAGCGCCCACTTGTTTAGACGAACCACCGTGCGACTGATTGATCGTTACGGCTTGATTGGATTTTTTTTGCCACGCGGCAACAAACGCGGGGTTGATTTCTTTATACAACTCTCGCGCCACGTCGTAAGAGACGTTGAGCAAAGTCGTTTGCGCCAACGCGCTGGAACTTATTATTAAAAGAGAGAGAGAGAGGAAGCGAACAATATAAGCAGTCATGATTAAATCAGTAAGTCAGTCAAAGGAGGCGCAGTGTAAAAGCCAACTGATCAAAATCAAAGGAACAAATACTTATTTGCTTATATGATTTTTTGATTGTTTTTTTGACTGAGCTTTTATTCACCAAATTCAGCAAAAGACGCTAAGAATTAGGCGTTAGAAATTAGACGTTAGAAGTTAGGGCCTTCTATAAATACAGAATGTGCGGATGAAGTGCGCGGCGCACAGCACACAGAAACCGGAGCGTACATACAGTACGTGAGGATTGCGCATACTGCGCAACAAAGCAATTCGCCGCAAAAATGAATTGATAGAAGTGCCCGTTAGAAATAATCTACTCTAACAAACGCGCCACTCGGGGCATGACCGCACACATCAGCTCGTACGCGATGGTGTCTGCGTGTTGCGCAACCTCATCAATAGCGATGTGATTTCCCCACAATTCGACAGTGCTGCCGATTTGCGCCTGTGGCAGCGTCGATAAATCCAGCGTCAGCATATCCATCGACACCCTCCCGACCAGCGGCACACGATGACAAACACCATCAATCATCACACCGATAGGAGTGCCGGTACGTGCATGGCGTGGATAACCGTCGGCGTAACCGCAGCAAACTACGCCGATACGCCTTGCCTCAGACGCCCGAAACACACTACCGTAGCCGACAGCATCATTGGCATTAAGCGTTTGAGTCGCGATCACCTGCGCGCGCAAAGTTTGCGTTGGCCGTAAACCCAGCGCGCGTGCAGATTGACCATTTTGTACCGGATGTGCGCCATACAAAGCAATTCCAGTGCGAACCCATTGCGCCGCAATATCTGGGTGATAAAACGCTGCCGCCGAATTGGCCAATGAACGGGCCCCGGGCAAATCTTTGATGGTTAGGGTAAACAAGGACTCTTGCGCCGCCACGGTGGGTGATTTGCGCGACGGCGTAGAACTTGTCCCCGCACTGACAGAGCGCGCATCAACATCAACATCAACATCAACATCAACATCAACATCAACATCAACATCAACATCAACATCAACATCAACATCAACATCATCAGCATTTGCAAAATGTGTCATGTGCACAATTGCGCTGACATTGGACAAGCGCGCTAGCCGTGCATACGCGGCGCGATAAGCTTCCGGTGAAAATCCCAAACGGTTCATACCGCTGTTAAGTTTGAGATGCACACGAATTGATTTTTCCACCAATGTCGTTTGTGATGCCAGTTGTTCTAACCACTCGATTTGCTGCGTTTGATGTACCACCAAATCCAAACCGAACACTAGGGCTTGCTCAATATCGCTGGCATCAAAAGCACCTTCCAACATCAGTATCGAGCCGCGCCACCCAAGGTTTTGCCGCAAATCATGCGCCCGTTCAAACTCGAGTAAACCTAAAAAATCAGGAATCGGCGCACTGGCGTCAAAGGCGGATAAAATGGCTTGAACCCCATGGCCGTAAGCGTTGGCTTTAATAATCGAAATGACGGAACGCCCTGTGCGCGCTTTAATCAAGGCCAAATTGTGCGCTACTGCGGACGGGTGTATCAACAAAGTAATCGGACGAGTCATCTCTATTTTTCAATTTTTGAATGCGAAAACCACAGCCTGCAAACTTGCCCCTGCCTATTCTGCCTGTTCTGCCGATTACTAACCTCGACTTAGAGGGTCGGGGCATTGGTCACAACCACGAAGGCAAAGTCGTTTTTGTCGAAGGTGCGCTAACGACTGAGTCGGTCCGCTACGCCAGCTATAGCGTTAAAAAAAATTGGGAAGCTGCGACTTTAGTAGAAATTCTACGCACGAGCAATTTACGCGTCCCGCCTAAGTGCCCGCATTTTGACATCTGTGGCGGTTGCGCTCTACAACATCTGGACCCCAGCGCACAAGTCGCTTTTAAGGCGCGCTTTTTAGAAGACTCCCTATGGCACATTGGTAAAGTCAAAACAAGGCGCGTCTTACCACCAATTTTTGGTGCCTACTGGAATTATCGGCATAAAGCGCGTTTAGCGGTGCGCTGGGTCGACAAAAAAAATAAATTGCTGATTGGCTTTCACGAAAAAAAATCCAGCTTTGTCGCGGACATCAGCGAGTGCCATACCCTACATCAAAATGTTGCATCGCGCTTAAGGCCTTTGCGTGAGCTGATTGTCGGATTGTCAATCAGTCGTGAGATTCCGCAAATTGAAGTCGCCGTTACCCCCCGCGCAACCGCGTTTGCCTTTCGCGTTCTAGCACCTCCAACGAAGGAGGATTGCGCTCGCATGACCGCATTTGCGCAAGAACACAGTAGCCCGACAGAAGAAATTCAAATTTGGTTACAAACCGGCAACGAGTCCACGCTTGCACCGCTTTATCCCACCAAAGCACAACTGGAATATCAAATTCAAGAAAGCGCCGTATCAATTGCCTTTTTACCCAGCGACTTTACCCAAGTCAATCACAGCGTTAACGAAGTGTTGGTCAGCACCGCATTACGCTATTTGCAGTTACAAAGTACGGATTCTGTGCTTGATTTATTTTGTGGCTTGGGCAATTTTTCGCTACCGATTGCACGCACCGCGCGCACAGTATTAGGCGTTGAAGGCGCAAAAGGCCTGGTCAATCGCGCACGTGAGAACGCACAACGCAATCAACTGGGCGCGACAGTTGATTTTGCTGTTCACAATTTATTTGAAATTGCTTACGCTGATTTTTGGGCGCTCGGAAATTTTGATCGCTATTTAATTGACCCGCCACGAGAAGGTGCGGCACAAGTCTGCCAACATTTGAAAACCGGACACGAGAATGGCAAAATCTTGCCCCATCGCATTGTCTATGTCTCGTGCAATCCGGCCACCCTCGCGCGCGACGCCGCCACCTTGGTACATGGCGCAGGCTATACCTTGGATGCAGCGGGCGTGATCAATATGTTCCCTCACACGGCTCACGTCGAATCGATAGCCGTATTCACCCGTACCGACTCAAGTACTCATCCACAATCGCACTCATCCAAAATCAAGCATTCATCCAGAATCAAACACTTCTCCACAACTTCGACATGACAAAACCTCACAAAATTCCCACATCAGTATTAGTGGTCATTTATAGCAAGGAGGGTCAAATTCTGTTACTCGAACGCGCCGATCACGCTGAATTTTGGCAATCGGTCACGGGATCCTTAAATGCACCCGACGAAGCGCCACGAATCGCCGCGCAGCGTGAAGTCCAAGAAGAAACGGGTCTAGTGCGGGCGCTTGAGCATTTTGTGCCATCCGGTGTAGAAACCAAATATGACATTTTTCCCGAATGGCGTCATCGCTATGCGCCGGGCGTGACGCGTAATCTTGAAATCACATTCACACTTTGTGTGCCGCAAAACGCGCTCATTACGATCGCACCACGCGAACATCTTCGCTACGAATGGTGCCCTGCGCATCTGGCCGCGCCGCGCTGTTTTTCGCCCTCCAACCAAGCGGCGATTTTAGCCTTGGCGCAAAAAATGGCTTGGTAAAGAGAGAATTTATAGGATGTTTTATAGGAGGCTTGTAGGAGGTTTTATAAGACGCGTCTCAAAAATAAAACTCGACCAGTCGATTGCAGAGCCTGTCGTAATCTGAACTTACCAGCTTCTATTTTGGCGCTGACGACAATAAAAAATTTAAGGTATCCGACAAGCGGTAACTGGCCAAAACCGCCTGCTGGGCGGCGATCGATTGAGCTTGCGAAAAATACGCTTCGCTGGGCCAAGAATCCACCATCAAAGTTTTGGGATAGGCCCACTTTTGCGCCAGCTGTGCGCTGTCTTGCGCCCACCGTTCAAGCGCCATCGCGCCATCGGTCACGGAATAGAAGGTTTGATTTTTTACGCCCACACGATATTTCTGCTCACGCGCCAGTGCCCCCCGACGTAAGGCATCAATGCGACTGCTGATCAAATTCGTATCGTCCCCCGTGTCCAAAAGACGGTCCCAATATTGATGTAAATTTTTGACGCGTGCCGCACTACATTTGTGACATTCGGCCAACAAAGAAAAGCCGTTCCCCCCCGAATCACCGCGCGGTGAATCGGTGCTGACTCGACTTGATAAATGTAGCGGTTGATGAATATCGCCAATCAAATGAATTAACCACGCGACCTCAATTGCGCTGAAGGTTTGGTGCGTGCGATCTCGATCAATCAATCCCGTCAAAACCTGAACAATGTCTTGATCAGTGCTGGATTTTTTGGGAGATTCCAAATTGATCGCATCATCAGATTTCTTTATCGTATTTGTTAGCGTGTCACTACGCCAATAGGTATCACGATAGTGCCAACGCGACTGTTCGTAAAAGGCGCATCCCGAAAAATTCCGCACCATATCAGGCCAAGTGCTGACCCGAATGAATTGCGTTTCAGGGTCTTGCGACGGGTTGATCACCATACGCATACACGGCGGCGCGGTCGCTAGGATTTGCCCCACTTGCATTTTGGTATCTGGCGATAAATACTGCCACGCCAAGGCTGCAATTTGCTGATGTCCGATCAAACTCCAGGCGTAAAGCGACGAACTCGCGCACCAATACAACACACCCCAATACAACACGCCCAAAATCAGCGCCCGCCAATGTCGCATTAAACGATTCCTACTGACAAAATATGTTCAAACCAATCAGAGAATAGATTCGAGAAAATATTTAAAGCAATAAAAACAATCAAAGGCGAGAGATCAAACTGTCCAAATAAAGGAATCACACGTCGCAAGGGCCTCAACAGTGGCGCGTTTGCGGCACTAATCCAGCGGCTTTTTGGACTGGGGCCCACCCAACTCATCAAAGACTCCAACAACAAACACAGCATCAAGCCCCACGCCCACCAACGCACCAAAGAAATCAATACCAACAAGGCAATTGCCGAAATTCCTTCCACACTCAGAGGATGACGTAAGACCCATTGCAAAATCGTCACACAGATCGTAAAAATCAGCAAGCCAAGTACGCTGGCCGTCATCGGTTTCCAACGAGCGCCCATCAAAATAGTTTGACACATCGAAATCCACGGCTGAGTCACTTGCACAAAAATTCGCGCCACTTCAAAAGGCGGTAGCACGCGAAAATACTGTAACCACACACGAAATACAAAAAGACCGCCCAACACCATCGCGATCATTTGAATCAGCGTTCCCAAAAATGAAATCATAATGTGTTCATCGGCATTGAAAAATAAAATTTAGCGCAGTCGCGCAAGCAAACAAAGTTTTGTTCACATCCATAAAAAAACTCCAAAAGAGTTTCCTCTTTTGGAGTATCTTAATGCTCCGAGCGTTTAACGCTCAGACCAATGCCTTACGGACGTGAACCGGTAGGGAATGGCCAAGCCGAACTCGGATTGAGTACCGTTTTTGGCGCAGTTGTCATTGGCTTGCTTGCGATTGACATCGTTACGGCTGATTTAGGCACTGCTTTTGGTTTAGCCGCTACTTTTTTCGCTGCAGGTTTTGCTGCTGCTTTCTTAGCAACAACTTTTTTAGCAACCGCTTTTTTCGCGACAGGTTTTGCAGCCACTTTCTTAGCAACCGCTTTTTTCGCGACAGGTTTTGCGGCAGCTTTTTTAGCAACCGCTTTTTTCGCGACAGGTTTTGCAGCCACTTTTTTAGCAACGACTTTTTTCGCGACAGGTTTTGCAGCCACTTTTTTAGCAACGACTTTTTTCGCTACAGGTTTTGCGGCGGCTTTTTTAGCAACGACTTTTTTCGCTACAGGTTTTGCAGCAGGTTTTGCAGCAACTTTCTTAGCAACGACTTTTTTCGCTACAGATTTTGCGACAGGTTTTGCAGCAACTTTCTTAGCAACGACTTTTTTAACTTCTACTTTTTTTGCGACCGGTTTCTTAACAGCTGGTTTTTTGCTAGCGGGCTTAGTTGCCATGGAAGACCTCAATAAAAAATGTTGATTAAAAAGAAATACCTTAGGTTTAACACTCATTAAACGATTGAGCGATTAAACGTAATTAACGCATCACCGCACTGCACATCAATTACCAACTTGAGCCCTCACCGACCAGAAAACAAGGATTTAAATTTGGCAAAACTTCTTACCAGTTCAAATCCTTATCCTCTCAGATTGCCGATGGACTGAAAAGCACTGCAATAAAACAAGCCTCGCAGTTAGTGCTCAAGCCGCCCGTCAAAGCTTCGGTCCGCGAATTTTCGTGACGCACCTAAGTTTTAACTGCGAGCCGAATGTACTGCAAAAAGCCAATAAATACAAGGGGTTACGGCGCATTTCTAACATTTTTTCAGGAAGCGTTCTTAACTTTCCTTGCTATTTTGTCGCTTCTTTTCATTTTTCGAGACTTTCTAAAAAAATCTATTTGCCACGAAAGCCTTATAAACAAAGGCGTTAGGCCCTCCTCATTTTGTCAATGCGGTGAATACTGGAAGGCGCGAGTAGTGCAAGTAGTGCAAGTAGTGCAAGTAGTGCAAGTAGTGCGAGCAGTAGGTGAGGATTTTCTGTGCCGCCGCGATGACTTGAATTCACCACAACGCACCACCATTTGTCGCAAAAATGCATTCGTAGAAGTGTCCATAAAAAAATTGGGCGATTGACACGAATGCAAAATAGCTATCATCTCGGCTTTCTTTTAGTCGCAACGAGCGCTGGCTTCTATTGAGCATTAGGATTACATCGAACATTATGAGTATTGGGCTATTAACGGGGGTATTAAGCGGCGTCGTATGGGGATTGATCTTCATCGCCCCGATGGCGCTGCCAGATTACAGCGCGGTGCAACTGACCTGGGGGCGCTACTTTTCTTTTGGTGTCGTCACCGTGTTTTTTTTACTGTGGAGTGGTGCTTGGAAAAAAGTTCTGCGCCTTTCCAAACGTGATTGGTTCAAAGCCCTTGAATTGACCTTGTGGGGCAATATTTTGTATTACTTGGTTATTAGCATTGCGGTGCAACGCATCGGCGGCGCCTTAACTGGCGCATTTATTGGCCTGTTACCTTTATTAGTGTCCATCATCAGCAATATTCAAGCAGGTCAACAAAAAATTTCTTGGCGGCGCTTATCGCCGGCTTTGCTCTTGCTTTTAATGGGTTTGGGACTGCTCTATCGTGAGGAGCTTGCCCAAATCAATCAACTGTTAAATCGCGGCAAAGCGGTTTGGATTGGCACCATCTGCGCAATTTTGGCCTTAAGTTCATGGACCATTTACGCGCTGCGCAATGCCAGTTATCTCAAGAACCATCCGCAGATTGATAACGCGCAATGGACTGCGGCGCAAGGCTTAGTGACTTTATTATTGATGTTGTTGGCGCTGCCCATCATATTCGGCGTCATCCCTGCACAAGCCCCCCCAAGTTTGAGCAACGGGCATTACTGGGGCTGGATGTTGACTCTGGGTTTGTGTGCATCTTGGCTGGGACTATGATTTTGGAATATTACCGCGCGCCATTTACCAACAATGATTGCCGGACAGATGATTGTTTTTGAAACCATTTTTGCCTTTCTCTACAGTTTTATTTTTCGCGGCGTAATGCCTAACGCACTGACCTTTTTGGGGATGCTCCTGCTAATTGCAGGGGTCTGCTGGGGTTTGATGATCATTCATACTCACGATCACTCGGGCGCGTCCGCGCCCTGACTGATTTCACTAATTCGTTTTATGAGCAAAATCGTTGTTGGCCTGTCTGGAGGAGTTGATTCATCGGTGGCCGCCTATCTATTAAAGCAGCAAGGCCATACGGTCATTGGCGTATTCATGAAAAATTGGGAAGGTGACGACGATGACGAGTATTGTTCATCACGCCAAGATTGGTTAGACGCCGTCGCCGTCGCCGACGTCATTGGCATCGACATTGAAGCGGTCAATTTTGCCAAAGAGTATCGCGAACGCGTGTTTACGGAGTTTGTTCGTGAATACAGCGCAGGGCGCACTCCCAATCCCGATGTGTTGTGTAATTCTGAAATTAAATTTAATGCTTTTTGGGATTACGCGGCGTCTTTAGGGGCGGATACTTTGGCTACCGGTCACTACGCTGGTATTGTTCATCCGAACCCGGGGCCGCCGCAATTATTGCGGGCTCGGGATGCGAGTAAAGATCAAAGTTATTTTCTGCATCGCTTGAGTGCCGCGCAGCTGGCGCCGGCGCATTTTCCTCTGGCTCATTTGCATAAGACTGAAGTGCGCGCGATTGCCACAGATTTGAAATTACCGACGGCACAAAAAAAAGACAGCACCGGAATTTGTTTTATTGGCGAGCGGCCGTTTCGCGAGTTTTTACAAAGCTATATCGCCACAACTCCCGGGCCGATTGTGAATGATCAAGGACAAACAATTGGCCAACACATGGGACTGTCTTTTTATACTCTTGGTCAGCGCAAAGGCATTGGGATTGGTGGGATTAAGGGAACCGAAGAAGGCGCATGGTTTGTCGCGCAAAAACATTTAGCGAGTAATACGCTGGTGATCGTCCAAGGTCACGATCATCCCCTGCTCTTGTCACGAAATGTGTCCTTAGAACGTTGTCATTGGATTGCGGGAGCACCTCCGAGCATAACACCCGATGCGACTGTCTTAAGCGCAAAAACGCGCTATCGTCAAAAAGACGCACCGATTCTTTCAATTGATTGGGATACTGATCGCGCGACCTTGACCTTTGCTCAAGCACAATGGGCC
>JAVKMA010000041.1:0-2066 GCA_031538685.1 Burkholderiaceae bacterium
ACCAATGCGTTCGCTACCATAGCTATACCACGCGCCTGATTTGTCAATGATTTTGTGTTCCGAACCCAAGTCGATAATCTCGCCCTCGCGTGATACCCCAGAGCCATATAAAATATCAAAATGCGCTTCGCGAAAGGGTGGTGCGACCTTGTTTTTAACCACTTTAATTTTGCTTTCGCTGCCGATCACTTCATCTCCATTTTTAATGGCGCCTGTGCGGCGAATATCAAGTCGAACTGAAGCATAAAATTTTAATGCGTTACCGCCGGTGGTTGTTTCTGGACTGCCAAACATGACACCAATTTTCATTCTAATTTGGTTAATGAAAATCACCAAACAGTTGGTGCGTTTAATTGAACCGGTGAGTTTGCGCAAGGCCTGAGACATTAAACGTGCTTGTAACCCAGGCAAAGAATCGCCCATGTCACCTTCGATCTCAGCGCGCGGTGTTAAAGCCGCGACCGAATCGATCACGATTAAATCGACGCTGCCGGAACGCACTAGGGCATCCGTAATTTCAAGAGCTTGTTCGCCTGTATCTGGTTGCGAGACCAGTAATTCATTTAAGTTGACGCCTAATTTTTCAGCGTAATTAATGTCCAGCGCATGTTCCGCATCGATGAAAGCGCAAGTGCCGCCTAGTTTTTGCATTTCGGCGACAACATGTAAAGTCATGGTTGTCTTACCAGAGGATTCTGGCCCGTAAATTTCGACCACACGACCGCGTGGCAATCCGCCAATTCCCAATGCGATGTCCAGCGTTAATGAACCGGTTGAAACGGTTTGGACTTCATCCGCCACGGCGCCATCGGCCAAACGCATGACGGACCCTTTACCAAATTGTTTTTCGATTTGTGCCAGTGCGGCAGACAATGCTTTAACACGTTCAGCTTGTTGCGGAGATTTTTTATCTTCCATGAGTAATCCTTAAATAAGTTGGTGATGAATTGTAATCTTGCATTTTATGCCTGAATTTAAAACGTATCGTGTTTAAGTATTGGATTGAGTTTAATTTTTCCAAAATTGAGCGTAAAACAAGCCGTCGCAATCGGCCAAATCGGGATGTGGGACGCCAGGCAACAACTGACCAAAAGAATGATGCCGTTGAATGTTGTGGCGCGCGATAAATGATTCGGCTTGTAATTTTGATTCTGCGGGCCAAATAGAACAGGTCGCCATGACCAATATGCCATCGGGTTCGAGCAAAGTCCATAAATGATCCAGAATTTGCGCACTCGTTTGCGCCAGTTGCGAGGTGTCTTCGGGGCGACGCAGCCATGGAATATCGGGGTGGCGGCGTACAATTCCCGACGCGGTACATGGCAAATCAGCCAAGATTCGATCAAATTTTTGCCCACTGCGAAAGCGTCGCGCATCAGTGCAGGTCAAGCTGGCGCGATCATGTAATCCCAAACGATGCAAAGTTGATTCAACTTTATACAAACGCTCAGCATCATGATCAAGCGCGGTTAATTGAACGTCGGCGTGTTCCAAAATATGTGCAGATTTGCCGCCAGGGGCCGCGCAAGCGTCCAAGACCTTCATGCCAGGCGCCAAGTCCATTTGCGTAATCGCCATTTGTGCGCCGAGGTCTTGTACCGATACCCACCCCTCAGAAAAATGTGGGATCTGATTGATCGGTATGGGCTGCGACAAAGTCAATGCGGGCAGATCAAACGCCGTGCCCAAACGCCTTGCTTCAATCCCTGCCGCCGTCAAAATACTTTGATAATCTTCCACAGAACAACGACGGCGATTAACGCGTAGTGTTAACGGCGGCTTGAGTTTTTGCGCCGCGACGATCGCTGGACTGTTCTCAGGATAGTGGCGTTGTAATTGGTTTAGCCACCACGCGGGAAGGTTGGCCGCGACATTGGGGCGTCGGGAAAATTGTTCGGCTAAATCCTTTTCTTCGCGCAAATAACGGCGCAAAATGGCGTTGACTAATTTTTTAGCCCAATGATGTTCTTGTGCCACTGCTTCAACGCATTGATGAACTAAAGTATGCGCGGGATAGCGTTGCCCCATCAATAAGGCCAGTGCACATTGCAGTAAAGAGGTCAAAT
>JAVKMA010000042.1:0-1637 GCA_031538685.1 Burkholderiaceae bacterium
CACACCACGATGCCCACACGTTTAACATCCACACTTGCCCGCGCATATCTTGGGGGGAAAAATTTTGACTCGCTTGCGTCAACTGCGGCAAGTTAAACATCGGCGCGGGTTTGTTAATCAAAGGAGAAGGAATTTCTCTGGGGTCGTGCGATAAGCCGATCGCTAAAAAAATTACTAGGCCTAAAAAAATCATCAAGGGAATGAGTAGCTTGAACTTCATACTGAGCCTTCCTTAAAGGTCATCGCTTCTTTCATCGCGGCGACTTTCTTCCGCCGATAACGTTTGTCCGAGATCGCAATCAAACCGCCCAGCGCCATCAAAAGACATCCACCCCAAATCCAGTTCACAAACGGCTTGTAATGAACCCGTACCGCCCACGCTCCCTGATCCAAAGGTTCGCCCAAGGAAATATAAATATCACGAGTCAAACCTACATCAACCGCAGAATCAGTCATCGGCATGGTTGATGAAAAATAAGCTCGTTTTTCTGGTTGTAATAATTGCGTTTTTTGTCGCGCCAGTGTTTGCCCCAATTGACTCAGTTCAAATTGACCGCGCATCGCTTCATAGTTAGGGCCAGGAATTTTTTCGATGGATAAAAACTTCAGTTCATGATTGGCGATTTGTACCGTATCACCGGAGCTCATCCGAACATCATTTTCTTGTTGATAGCTAGTGACCATCACAACCCCAAATACAAAGGCCGCAATCCCCAAATGTCCCAATTGCATCGCCCAAAAAGATCGCGTCACAGCACCCGCACGTAACATTTTGATCGCCTGCAAAGTGCTTGAACCGGCGATCCAAAAAACACAGAAAAATCCTACCGACGTCGCCAGACTCCACGACCCCATCACATAAGGAATCACAATTGCCGATACCACGCCCCAACCAGCCGCTAACCACAAGCGACGAATGGTTTGCGCAAGAGAACTGTCTTTCCAGTTCGTCCACGGTGCGATGCCCATTAACAATAAAGCGGGCACCATAATCGGTACAAATACGCTATTAAAGTAAGGCGGCCCGACTGAAATTTTTCCCAAATTCAAACTGTCCATGATCAAGGGGTATAAAGTTCCCAGCAGTACGGACGAAGCCGCCACCACTAAAAACACATTACCCAACAAAATTAAAGTTTCGCGCGAAAGCCAATGAAACTCACCCGAACTACGCGAGCTTTGCTTGGGGGCTCGTACGGCAAACAAGGCTAAAGATACCCCCACCACAATCGCCAAGAACAACAGAATAAATATCCCACGCCGTGGATCGGTGGCAAAGGCATGTACCGAAGTTAAAACGCCCGAACGCACTAAAAAGGTGCCCAGCAATGACAATGAAAACGCCAGTATCGCCAGTAATACCGTCCAGCTTTTAAACGTGCCGCGCTTTTCAGTCACCGCCAAAGAGTGAATCAAGGCCGTCCCAATGAGCCAAGGCATAAAGGACGCATTCTCGACAGGGTCCCAAAACCACCAACCGCCCCAACCCAATACGTAATACGCCCAACGCGAGCCCAAGGCAATCCCTAAAGTTAAAAACATCCACGCCAAAATCGTCCATGGGCGCGTCCAACGCGCCCATGCCGCATCTAATTTGCCCTACAGTAAATACGCAATCGCAAACGCAAACGCACCCG
>JAVKMA010000043.1:0-1574 GCA_031538685.1 Burkholderiaceae bacterium
AGCATCTAATTTTTTCAGACTGTCAGCCGCTTTTTCTATGCCTGATAACACATCATGAGTTGCATTCCAGAACGCCGCACTGACTTCAGGATATTTCAAACCGGTTGCTGTCGCTGGGCGTGGAACGGCGCTGGTGAACACGTCAAACAAGCTGCCAAAGAAAGGATTCGCGGCCAAGACGGCTTTGTCTTTATACAAAGAGGCAATCGTTGGGTTGTACGAGCCTTTGATAGCGCGTTCCTTTTGAATCTCTGGACTGGTCATGTACATCACTAAGGACGCAGCAGCATCTGGATTTTTGGAATATTTTGATACGGCTAATTGCCAGCCACCTAAAGTTGCCGCGTTTTTGCCGTTGCTGCCGCCTTTGGGTAAAGCCGATACGCCGATTTTGCCAGATACTTTGCTGTCAGCCGCATTGCCTAAGGACCAGGCGTATGGCCAGTTGCGCATAAATGCAGCGTTACCGTTTTGGAATACGCCGCGCGCTTCTTCTTCTGCATAATTCAATACGCCTTGTGGTGCAATGCTGCCAATCCACGATGCGGCAGTGGTTAGGGCTTTAACCGCGTTAGGGTTGTTGACCGTGATATTCCCTTTCGCATCAACGATATTGCCACCGTTATAGCTGGTCAACCATTCCACTGCATCACAAGTCAAACCTTCATATGCTTTTGCTTGAAAGACAAAACCTTGGAAATCATTGTTGCCGGCAGCGCGTTCACCGTCTTGAATTTTTTTCGCAACAGTGGCCAGTTCTTCCCAAGTGCTGGGTGGCTTGACCTGGTATTTTTCGAGTAAATCTTTGCGGTAGTACAGTAAACCGGCATCGGTAAACCAGGGCATGGCCAATAATTTTCCGTCAACGGTATTGTTGGCAACAATCGCTGGAAAATGATCTTTTTCTGCGCCTTTACTGTATTTTTTTAAATCCAATAAATGATCTTTAATCACGCCCGGCCATACGACGTCAACGTTAATCACATCAAGATCAGTTGATTTGGCGGCGAACATTTGGCGGAACAAGGCCAAAATATCGGTGGTCGAGTTCGGGATGGTAAACAGTTTGACTTCGTTACCGGTTTTTTTGGCCCATTCGTCAGTGTGTCTTTTACAGAATTCAAAATCCTGCCCCACTGATCCACAGGAAATGGTGATGGTTGCAGCATGTGTTGAACCAAATGTCGCCAGGGCGATTGTTAAACCAAGCGCCGAGGCGGTCATAAATTTTTGGGTAGATGAATACCATTTCATAAAAATCTCCAATAGTCAAAAATAGTGATAAAACTGGGGGGACAAGATGATGACGAATTTTTTATCCGACGTTCAAAGCAATTTGCATTTTATTCAAAGCGCTTTGAGGATGCGGATTAAAACCGTATTCAATGCAAAAGTCAAAAGATTCAGATGGTGCGCTGCGGTAGTTTCAAAGACTTTGATGTCCGAGCAAAGAGTGTTGATTTCACCGGCGGGATGAATCAATTTCATGAGGCGTCGAAAATGAAAATTCATTCTCAAAACTCATTCCAAAAACTCCCCCCTCGTTTTTAGGGTACTTCTATAAATACAGAATG
>JAVKMA010000044.1:0-2227 GCA_031538685.1 Burkholderiaceae bacterium
CCGCTCGTACTTGAATACTCAATCGAAGGTGGTAATACACCGCTTTTACGCGCACCCGTCAAAGGGAATGACACATACGGTAGCGCCAAGAACGGAACGTCTTTGAAATAGATTCGCGGGAAATAAGCGTTACCCTGATCACTAATTTGGTCTAATTCCAGTGTCGAGGTTTTCAGATACCAATCTGGCGCGTCAATATTGCGGCAGGTCGTAAAAGTAGCGTCTTTCAGGATAACTGGCGCGTCAGGGTCAAAAGTAATCAATGTGCTTTTACCACCCACCGTCGAACCTACGAACACATTATTTTCACGCTGACCAAACTGGTAGGCGGCATTCTCCACTGGCCCAATCCCTTGATCCACATTCAACTGCAAACGATCCGCCTTGAGTAAAACATCGGCCCGATCAACTTCAACCTGACTGAATACACTGACCTCACCCGTACTTTGATCCATAAAAGCATGACCACTACGAATCACGAGATTGGGTTTAGTAATTTCCACATCCCCCAAAAACTGTACGCCTAAAGTATTTTGACCCAGCATTTCATTGGCCTGAATGGTGGTCTGAGTATTGGTGTCATTTAAGGCTCCGACGGGATTCTTAAACACATCTACGTTACTCTTAATGACCTCTGTAATTTGTGCCCCCGCATCTGGCGTCATTGACGACTTCAGCGCGCTCATGACTTCTGGTGCGGCAGCCATCGGCGTATTCTGCGCGTGTGCCAGCCTTGCGCCGGCCAAGACGATCCCGCAACATCCACCACAAGCGATCAGCGAAACTACAATCCGGCGCATCGTATTTGAAGACGAAGATGGCGACGAAGGCTGTCTGCGTATGTACATGCGCCTATTAGGGTTGATCAATGCCGTATTTTGCGCCATAGACTGGATAGCTACCCAAATTTTTATAGAACGCCACTTTAGATGCCAACGCTTCTAATGCCGCGCTCACGTTGCTGTCCTTATGATGGCCTTCTATATCAACATAAAAATAATAAGCCCACGATCCCCCGCGCGCAGGGCGCGATTCAAAACGCGTCATTGATACCTCGTATTGATCCAGCGGCTGTAGCAAACGATATACCGCGCCTGCGACGTTATCAACTGACAAAATTAACGAAGTTTGATACCGCGGACTGGACGCCAATTGCGGCGCTCGCACTACTTGCTCCGACACTGGCGGGCCAATCAAAGCAAAGCGCGTTTGATTATGCGGATCATCTTGAATATTACGCGCCACCATGTTCAACTGATACAAAGACATCGAAACCTCGCCTGCAATTGCGGCAATCGAGGAATCAAGTTGCGCTTGACGCGCCGCTTCAGCATTTGAGGTCGCAATCACTGTTTCAATGCCAGGGAAATTTTGCGCCAGCCACAAACGACACTGCGCTAAGGCTTGCGGATGGACGGCAATGGCTCTAATGTCCGCGCGTTGACCGCTCTGATTCATGACACAATGTTGAATCGATAACGACACTTCTGCTTGAATCGTCAAAGAAGTCGTGAGCAATAAATCCAAAGAACGATTGATGGCACCTTCACTAGAATTTTCAATCGGGACGACCGCAAAATCCGCGCTCCCCGCCGCGCACGCACGAAACGCATCATCAATACTGTTACAGGGTTGTAAATCCACCGCATGACCTAATAGTCGATACGCCGCTTGTTCTGAAAAAGTTCCTACCGGCCCCAAAAATGCCACGCTAATCCGCTGTTCTAGCGCTCGACACGCCGACATAATCTCACGATAGATGGTGTGCAAATCACCCGTCAGCAAAGGACCACCCACTTGCGCATTACGCGCGCCGACGTAACTTAACACTTGCGCTTCACGTTCGGGACGATACACCGCCGGATGCAGGGCCACCTCGCCAGTTGTCGCATTAGTCGCAATATCGCGTTGCTTCGCCGCGCCAATTTGCTGCGCCAAACGGGCACGCATATTTAATAACTCAACAATTTTTTGATCAAGTTCATCGATGTCCTGACGCCATCGGATCAAATTGGAATCACTCATGTTCTGTGTATAAAAACGGTAAAAATAAAAAAGAGTGCTTGGTGAAGTTGGTGAGCACGCGCACGATTTTTCTATTCTGCGAACTATGCTTTTACGATCGGCGGAAAGCGCCCGCTACGATCAATTTTTTTTGCCGCCACGGCTTTCACCAATGATGCAGCGAGATCGCGATACAAGGCGGCGATCATACTGCTTGGCGCGC
>JAVKMA010000045.1:0-2079 GCA_031538685.1 Burkholderiaceae bacterium
ACCACGCCCTTTGGCAATATCGTGGTATAGCGCAGCGATGTACAACAACCATGGTTTTTCTAACTTGCTCATCACTTCACTGCACAGCGGAAACTCGTGTGCGTGCTTAGCCATCGTAAAACGTCGAACATTACGCACCACCATCATGATGTGTTGATCGACGGTGTAAATATGAAATAAATCGTGCTGCATTTGCCCTACGATGGCGCGGAATTCGGGTAAATAACGTCCCAAAATACTGGTTTGATTCATGCGGCGCAAGGCGTGGGTAATGCCTTGTTCAGATTGCAAAATTGCCAAAAACAATGCGCGATTTTCAGGTGCACGACAAAATGCTGCATCAATTGAAAAACGTTGATGCCACAAGGATCTGCGCGCCCGAACCGCCATGCCAGTGATGTCAGGATGTTGCGCCATGACCAAAAAAATCTCTAACATCGCGCTGGGCGTTTGTACAAACAGTTGATCATGTGCGATATCGATCAAATCGCCTTTTTGTACAAAACGTGGGTTTAATACTTTTTGTTCTTGTTTTTGTTGGAATAAATCGTCTTCCAAATTTTGCAACAAGATTTCGCTAATCTGCACAATTGCTTTGGTCGCCCAAAAATAATGCTGCATCAATACTTCGCTGCTACGCCGCACGCCGACGATTTCGAGATCATCGACAAAACCTAATCGCTGCGCTAACTTGGGTTGTAAATCAAACAACAGTCGATTTTCACAACGCTGCGCTTCGCGATGTAAATGAATCCGTATCAAGCGCAAAAAATGGGCTTTTTTATGCACCTGCCGTGCTTCTTCTTCGGTAATCAAATTGCGTTCGGCCAAGGTCACCCAATCGTTGCCAAAACCTGCCGCTTGAGCAATCCACAGCACCACATGTAAATCACGCAAACCACCGGGCGCCTCTTTGCAATTGGGTTCTAGTTGGTAAGGACTGTCTTCAAATTTGCCATGACGATGTCGCATTTCAGTCAATTTGGCGCGAAAAAAATCTGGCGCATAAAGTTGCGCACGCAAACGATCTCGCAAATGGGCAAAACGTTTTTTATCGCCAATTAAATAACGGTGCTCCAACAAGTTGGTTTGCACCGTAATGTCCTCCATCGCGGCACTCAAACATTGGTTCACTGTTCTAACGCTGTGCCCAACTTCCATCCCGACATCCCACAAAGATTGAACAAAATCACTGATTTGACCTTGTTCAATTTCACTCATGGCGTCCGGGGTCAAAATCAATAAATCAACATCGGAATGAGGAAATAAATCGCGACGGCCATAACCGCCAACCGCAACCAAGCTGTACAGCGCGCTGATTTGTGCCGCCTGCCAACGTGTTTTGACTTGTTCATCAATCACATCCGTCCACTGCGCTAAACATGCGACGACTTTATGCGGCGAACTGGTTCTCGTTAAATCGCTAAAAATACTGTCGCGCGCTTGGTTCAGCGCTTTTTTTTCGTCTTGAAGTGTCGGAGTCATGAGAAAAAATAAAGGCGCTCAGTGAAGTCATTCATCGCTAGGCGCGAAGTCTTTACAAAATTAAGAGTTGCAGAGCAATCGTCCACATCACCAGCCCAATCAAACCATCCAATACTTGCCAGGCTTTAGCCCGTGCGAACAGAGGTCTTAACACGCGCGCGCCATAACCTAAAGAAAAGAAAAACACGGTCGAGGCCGCACTGGCACTGAGAATGAATTGCCATTTTTGATTCGGAAATTGTGCCGAAATCGCGCCCAATAACACCACGGTATCCAAATACACGTGCGGGTTTAGCCACGTAAAGGCGGCGCACAAAATCAGCGATCGTGGCAAAGAGGGCGCGGCCAATTCGGATTGAACCAAAGCTTTTTGTCCCACCCAGGCACTGTGAAAACTGCGTGCGCCATAGATCAATAAAAAGGCTGCGCCGCCATAACGACTGACCGCTTCCAGAATAGGCCAGCCCGCGATGACACGATCAAAACCACTGACACCCGCGGCGATTAACAAGGCATCAGAGACTACGCAAAACAGCACAATCGGCAAAATAAACTGCCCGCGTATTCCTTGCTTCAGAACAAAAGCGTTTTGCG
>JAVKMA010000046.1:0-5678 GCA_031538685.1 Burkholderiaceae bacterium
GAACAAATGAAAGCGGCGTTCCAGTTGTTGCAGAACGAACACGAGCGTGGTGAAATTGTTTTTGTCGGTTATGTCGAGGGCAATGATATTTTTGAAGGGACTGTCGACGTGGTGGTATGCGATGGCTTTGCGGGTAATGTGGCACTCAAAGCCGTAGAAGGTTTGGGGTCGATGGTAAAAGGCATTATTTCAAAAGAGTTGCGCCGTAACCCTTTGACGATCTTGGGGTCCTTGTTGGCTTTTGGTGGTTTACGTTCGATCAAAAATCAATTAAGCCCTTCGCGCTATAACGGTGCGTGCTTGTTGGGATTAAAAGGCCTGGTGTATAAAAGCCACGGTAGCACCAGTATTTTGGGATTTGAGAACGCGCTGATTCGCGCCCACAGCGCGGTCGAGCGCGGTCTGATGCAAAAAATGACTTTAGAAATGGAAAAGATTTTTGTCCGTCGTTAATCAATTTCAGATCGGTCAATGGAAGTGCGTTTTACTAAAAGGCACTTCTATCAATACAGAATGTGCGGATGAAGTGCGAGGCGCACAGCACACAGAAACCGGAGCGTACATACCGTACGTGAGGATTTCGCGTACTGCACAACAAAGCAATTCGCCGCAAAAATGAATTGATCGAAGTGCCCTAAAAATGAAGAGAGTGTGAGCAAGCATCAGCCTGCTTATATTCGTACCAGGAGAATCTGATGATGAATCCGCAATACAGTCGTCTTATCGCCAGTGGATCAGCGCTGCCATCGCATCACGTCAGTAATGCCGAAATGGTTGAGCGCTTGGCTAAGCAAGGCATTGAAACTTCCGATGAATGGATTCGTTCGCGCAGCGGCATTGAGGCGCGCTATTTTGCCGATACCGGCGTATTGACCAGCGATTTGGCGACACAAGCAGCGCACACCGCATTAACACAAGCACAATTGTCGGTTGAGCAAATTGATTTGATTATTGTTGCCACCTCTACACCGGACCACATGGGGTCTTTCCCCAGCACCGCATGCATTGTTCAACACAAATTAGGAATGAAAAACGGCGCACCTGCATTTGATGTGCAAGCGGTCTGTAGCGGTTTTGTGTACGCATTGACGGTTGCGGATGCCTTGATTAAAGCAGGAAGCGCGCGGCGTGCTTTGGTGATTGGTGCAGAAACTTTCTCACGAATTTTGGACTTTAGCGATCGCAGCACTTGCGTGTTATTTGGTGATGGTGCTGCGGCAGTTATTTTAGAAGCCAGTGAACGACCAGGTTTGCGGGCATCGGCCTTACATGCAGATGGGCAACATCATGATATTTTGTGTGTGCCCGGCAGCCTGACTAAAGGGCAACTCAATGGCAGCGGATTTGTCTACATGGAAGGTCAGGCGGTATTTAAATTGGCCGTTGATGTCTTATCCAAAGTCGCAAATGAAGTTTTGCTCAAAGCGTCTTGCACGATCGCGGATATCGATTGGCTAGTGCCACATCAAGCGAATATCCGTATCATGGAATCGACCGCTAAAAAATTAGGAATCGCGCCTGAAAAAGTCATACGCACAGTTGCCGTACATGGCAATACTTCGGCAGCATCGATTCCACTGGCGCTGGACGCGGGGCGTCGCGATGGCCGTATTCAAGAGGATCATACGATTTTGATCGAAGGTGTGGGCGGCGGCTTTACCTGGGGTGCGGCGATTTTGACTTTGTAGTCGCTTGACGCACATTCAAAAAATCAACAATCAAGCGGTGATGACGCCTTGCCTTTATTTTTCACGATCGGGCATCATGATCAAGTGCGTGTTAGTTCTGAGTGTCATCGGTATTACCTTAACAAGCTCAACAAGCTGGGCCGGAAAAAAAACAATCGATAACGCTGATTCAGTTTTACAAAAAATCCTTTCGCAGGCGCAAAGCAAAGCGACAGGACCCTTATCAACGCAGGGTTGGGGTGTCTATGTGCAAGCCCTGGATCAGGGCAAGGATAATTTCACACCGATACTTTCACATAAGGCGGATCAATTACTTAATCCGGCGTCGCTGATGAAGCTTTTGACCACCGCGGTCGCGCTGGATCAATTTGGATCCGCACATACCTTTAAAACACAAGTCTGGAAAAAAAACGACAACTTATATTTCAAAGGTGGCGGAGATCCGTATTTGACGATCGAGCAAATGTGGTTAATGCTGCGCCATTTGCGTGGGCGTGGCCTATCCAATATTCGCGGTGATATCGTGCTAGACCGTTCGGGCTATGAAGTGATCGCAGATGATCCGGCCGCGTTTGATAACGATCCTAAACGCGCCTACAACGCGCCACCTAATCCTTTGTTGGTCAATTTTCACGCGCTGACAGTGCGCTTTATTCCTGATGTAAAAAATGACTCGGTGCAGGTGGTAACGACGCCCAGCTTAGAAGGTTTGCGTATTACCAAACCACGTTTGCAAAAAAATTCTGCCGCCTGCGGTGATTGGCGCGCGCAATTAAAAATGAATCTGCCTAAAAACAATCGCGGCAGTTTAGATTTTGCCGGATCGTATGCGGCCAGTTGCGGCGAACAGTCTTTAAATATCTATCCTTATTTCTTATCACCTAACGATTATTTTTCCGCATTGTTTCAAAATTTATGGGGTGAAATGGGGGGGCAATGGAAGGGTCAAGTAGTCGATGGCACGGTTCCTGTTGATGCTGAACTGATTTATGAACACGAATCTCAAGCAATGAGCAACGTGATTCGCGCGATCAATAAATACAGCAATAACGTGATGGCGCGACAATTATTTTTGAATTTGAGTGCGCCTGATTTGGCGTCTGGTTCTGCACCCGTTCCTCCCGTTCCTGCATCAGGTTCTGCGTCAGAAATGAAGCGAGCGTCTTTGCATAATTCAGCACAAAAAATTTTGACATGGATGGATGCACGCCAACTGCCGCGTAATGGAATTGTTCCGGATAACGGCGCCGGATTGTCTCGAATTTCGCGGATCAGTCCATTGCAGATGGCGCACTTGCTACGATGGATGTATCAATCTGCGATGATGCCTGATTTTCTGTCGTCTTTACCGCGCTTGGGGGTGGATGGGTCTTTGAAATCGCGTTTAAAAAATCAAACGGTTAGCGGCAGCGCGTATTTAAAAACCGGACGTTTGGATAATGTCAGCGGCGTTGCGGGTTATGTGTTGAGCGCGCGCGGGCAATGGTATGTCGTGGTCAGTATTTTGAATCAAGAGCAAGCCGAATTAAAAACCGCCGTGCACGACGCTTTAGTGCAATGGGTGTATGAACAATGACGGCGGTGAATACCGACAACCAGGCCGCGACGAATCCGGCGGATAAAACCCAAGCAATGCAAAAAATTTTGCGTGACGAAATAAGGGCAAATGAAGGTTGGATCAGTTTTGATCGTTTTATGGAGTTGGCCTTATACGCGCCCGATATTGGTTATTACAGTGGCGGGGGTGAAATTTTTGGCTCATCTGGTGACTTTATGACCGCACCAGAAATCACGCCCTTGTTTGCCCAGACTTTAGCGCGCGCAATCATTCCGCTATTACGCGAAACGGCTCCCAACCTGCTTGAGCTGGGTGCCGGTAGTGGGCAGTTGGCGATAGATTTATTACCGATTTTGTGCGCAGAGTTTCCCAAATTACGTTACACCATTGTTGAGATTTCACCGACCTTACGCCTGCGTCAACAAGCACGTTTGGCGCAATTTGAAATGGTGCAGTGGTGTGACGAAGTACCGATCGGTTTTTGCGGCGTCCTTGTCGGTAACGAAGTCTTAGACGCTTTGCCGGTGAAACGTTTGCGTTACGACAGCGCACAATGGCAGGAGCAAGGCGTGTTGTTGCAGGATGAGGTTCTCTGTTGGACCGAACGCGCGACCGATTTACGCTTGCCAATGGATGATCCGCCAGTGGACTATTGCAGTGAGTGGCATGGTGCCGCACAGGGTTTTATTCAAACAATTGTTGAGCGTGTGCAAACGGCGGCACTGATTTTTATTGACTATGGTTACGAAACACAGGAGTACTACCACGTCGAACGCAACAATGGCACGCTCACTTGTTTTTATCAACACCGTCATCACGACGATCCTTTGCATCAACCGGGCGCGCAAGATTTGACGGCGCATGTGGATTTCACGACCTTGATGACGATTGTGCAAAATGCAGGCGGACATTTGCTGTATTTCGGTTCGCAGGCAAAATTTTTATTGTCCTTGGGGGTGTTGGATTTGGTGCAAGGATCGCCCGATGATGGTTTGTCATAAGTGCGTCAAACTCAAGCCTTGCAAAAATTACTTTCGCCCGCTGAAATGGGGCAATTGTGTAAAGTGTGGATAGTCGCCAAGGGTAAGGTTGAGGGGGAACACTTACCATGAGCGCATCGACACCATGAGAGTATCGACACCATGAGAGTATCGACACCATGAGCGCACCGAAAAAACGTTTTGGGCAACATTTTTTGCATGACACCGGAGAGTTAGACAAAATTGTTCACGCCGTCAATGCGCAGTTACTGATGGTCAAAAATCAGAATGCATCAGAGCTTAAATCAGAAGTTGAATCAGAAGTTGAATTGGTATCGTGGGCGGCCTCGGTGATCGAAATCGGTCCGGGACGCGGCGCATTAACGCGCGCTTTGCTGGTCAATCTGCCCCAAAATGTAGGTCTGACATGTTTAGAAATTGATCGCGATTTAATCGTCTATTTGCAGCACACGTTTGCCAAGGAGATTGCCAGCGGTCGTTTAAATCTAATCCAGACGGATGTTTTAACGTATGATTTTTCTCAACTCTCTATGGGGACTGTGGTGGTGGGGAATTTGCCCTATAACATTTCAAGCCCGATTTTGTTTCATTTGTTGCCGCACGCAGATAAAATTGCGGCGCAAATTTTCATGCTACAAAAAGAAGTTGTTGATCGCATGGTTGCGACGCCAGACGATGCGCACAATCATCGCACCTCGGCGCGCGTGTATGGCCGCCTTTCGGTGATGTTGCAATGGTGTTACCGCATGTATTTATTGTGTGATGTCGCGCCTGAGGCTTTTACGCCGCCGCCTAAAGTGTGGTCGTCCGTGGTGCTGATGTCACCGCATGGACAAAAAAATACCTGTACTTTTGACGATTTAGAAATTGTGGTGGCAAGGGCATTTAATCAACGACGCAAACAATTACGTAATAGTTTGTCGAGTTTATTTACTGAGGATCAGCTGGTGGCCTGTCAGGTCTCTCCCAATGACCGTGCCGAAAATTTGTCCTTAACGCAATACCTTGCCCTGACGCAATGCTACGCCAGTCAGTCCGCACAAGCGCACGCACGCGCAAGTATTAAGACCTGATCGCTCATCAAGTAGAATCACGGCCCGCGCCCAGATGGCGGAATTGGTAGACGCACTAGGTTCAGGTCCTAGCGGTGGCAACACTGTGGAGGTTCGAGTCCTCTTCTGGGCACCATGTCTCACTTTTTGAGGCGGGCGAATCGTAGATATTTTTAAGTTCAGCATTTTTAATAACCCTGTCATTAAGAGGTTAAAAATGCTTGAAGAATCTACTGAAAAAAACACCCGCTGCACATATTGCCTTCATGGCGCATGTGCTCATTCCGAAGTCATTATTGATGAAGGAGTGGGCTCATGAAAATCCTCTCCTTCATCAATACCAAAGGTGGCGTGGGTAAAACCCACTTATCAGCGTTCC
>JAVKMA010000047.1:0-2478 GCA_031538685.1 Burkholderiaceae bacterium
AACCGGAGCGTACATACAGTACGTGAGGATTTCGCGTACTGCGCAACAAAGCAATTCGCCGCAAAAATGAATTGATAGAAGTGCCCTTCACCGGTTTTTATTCATTTACTCATTAGTTAACGTTTATGTGGGATCTTCCTTTACGAGTGTTTCATTGGTTTTTTGCCGCTTTAATTATTGCGGCGTTTGTGACGGGTAAAAATAACCAAATGGAGTTGCATTTTTGGTTTGCGTACGCCGCTGCGGTGTTGTTGATTTTTCGTATTGTGTGGGGATTTATCGGCACGCGTACGGCGCGTTTTGCCCAATTTGTGAAAGGCCCTAGCGCGGTCTTGGCATATTTAAAAGTGAAAAATCACGGCGTTGATTACGGACACAATCCTTTGGGTGCATGGTCGGTTGTCGCAATCTTGCTTCTGGTTGCGGTGCAATTGATTTTGGGCTTATTTTCCAGCGACGATATTTTCGTGACGGGGCCGTGGAATCACTTTATCAGCAGTGATTTGTCGAGCACTTTGACGCGCTTGCATAAACAAATCGGCAGCGCGTTGATTCCGTTGTGGTTTATTGCGCATATGGCGGCGATTATTATTCATCGTCGACGTGGGCATCGCTTGGTGCCGGCAATGGTGACTGGTGGCGCGACGCCTGTTGATCAAGCGCTTTTAAATGATAATAAGGTTAGTCGTATCAAAGCCTTAGTTGTATTGTTGTTGGCGTGTGTCCTGGTTTGGTTTGGCGTTAATCTATGACCCAAAAACAACAATTGGCCCAAACTTTATTGAGTGCCTTAAACGTATTGGGCGCTGAGTTTGCGGACATTGTGGATGTTCTGTTGGAGCGTCCGCGTGATTTTTCACATGGCGATTATGCCAGCCCTTTGGCGATGCAATTGGCCAAAAAGCTGAAAAAAAATCCGCGCGAACTCGCTTTACAAATTAGTGAAATTTGGAAAACCGTACCAGGAATTGCCAGCGCCGTCGTTGCGGGACCAGGGTTTATCAATTTAAGCCTCGCCTCAGGTGTGGCGCAGAAAGTCATTCTTGAGGTATTGGCCGCAGGTGTGCAATACGGCCAACAGGCGCCGAATCAAAAATAAGAAAAAATAGTGTTGGAGTTTGTTTCGGCAAATCCAACTGGGCCTTTGCATGTGGGACATGGGCGTCAAGGTGTTTTGGGTGATACCTTGGCAAATTTGTTGCAAAGCCAAGGTCAAAAAGTACAACGCGAGTTTTATTACAACGACGCGGGTGTGCAAATTCATAATCTGGCTTTATCAGTTCAAGCGCGTGCGCGCGGCATCAATCCAGATGACCCCAATTGGCCCAGTGAGGGTTATCGTGGCCAATATATTCTTGATATTGCCGAACAATTTTTAGTCCAAGCAGGCAGTCGTGTTGAGGATTTAGACGCGATTCGTCATTTTGCCGTGGCCTATTTGCGCGCGGAGCAAGATCGTGATTTACAAGCCTTGGGCGTGAGCTTTGATCATTTTTATTTAGAGTCGTCTTTGTATCAAGATGGTAAAGTCAATGCGACGGTGGCGCGACTTGAACAATCGGGTAAAACCTTTAGCGATGGGGGTGCGCTGTGGTTGAGTACGACCGATTACGGTGATGATAAAGATCGCGTAATGCGCAAAAGCGATGGTTCGTACACTTATTTTGTTCCCGATGTCGCCTACCACGAAGTCAAATGGCAACGCGGTTTTCAACGTGCAATTAACATTCAAGGTAGCGATCATCACGGCACGATAGCGCGAGTTCGGGCAGGCTTGCAAGCCTTAAATGAGGGCATTCCGCAGAATTACCCAGATTATGTGTTGCACAAAATGGTGACTGTGATGAAGGGAGGCGCAGAGGTGAAAATCTCGAAACGCGCCGGTTCTTACGTGACTTTGCGCGATTTGATTGAGTGGTCAGGCGAAGGCGATCCGACTTTGAGTGAAGCGCAAAAAATTGAAAAAGGTCGTGATGCGGTGCGCTTCTTTTTAAGCTCGCGCAAAGCCGATACCGAATTTGTGTTTGATATTGATTTGGCACTGGCGCAAGGTGAAGACAATCCGGTGTACTACGTTCAGTATGCCCACGCGCGCATCAACGCCTTGTTGCGCAACTATTGTGCGATAGGTCAAATTGACATTGCCAATATCTTGCAACATTTACACAGTTCGTTGGCACTTCAGGCTTTGCCTGAACTGACTTCGCCAACTGAAGTGAGCTTGTTACACCAACTGGCGGATTTTCCAGACGTGTTAACGCGCGGTGCGCAAGAGCTCGCGCCGCATCATTTAAATTTTTATTTACGCGATCTGGCTGGTGCTTTGCACAGTTATTACAACAACACCCGCATTTTGGTGTCGCCCGATGGAATTAAGCAGGCACGCTTATTATTGATGTGCGCGGTGCAACAAGTATTGTCTAACGGCCTCTCGCTATTGGGCGTACGCGCACCTTTGTTTATGTAAAGTGATTTGAT
>JAVKMA010000048.1:0-1559 GCA_031538685.1 Burkholderiaceae bacterium
ATCCGTTGGAAAAAAACTCTGGCCCACCGCACTCGTCGGTCTCAATGTGTGCAACTGGCGTGCAGATGACCGAGTGATAACTTTGGCACAATGCCGATAGTGCCAAAGAATTGGCCGCAGTCCCGTTAAACACAAAATACACATCGCAGTCAATACCAAACAATTCACGCAAAGAGTCGCTGACGGTTTGCGTCCATTGATCGTCACCATACGCTAAATCGTGCCCGCTACTATTGGCTTGTAGAAATGATTCCAATGCGGGCGGACAAATTCCCGCATAGTTATCACTGGCAAAATGTTGTTTAAAAATATTCGGCATAATTTTTTCTTGATTTAACGTTGACAACTGGGGCAATAAAACGTCGCGCGCTGTCCTTGCACCAATTTACGAATCGGCGTGGTGCACATTCGACAGGCCTCCCCGCTACGACCGTACACCGCATATTTTTGTTGGAAATACCCCTGCGTTCCATTGACATTCAAAAAATCTCGAATCGAACTGCCGCCTGCCTCGATGGCTTTTTCCAGCGTCAAAACAATCGCGCGATGCAATGTGGCAACGCGCGTGGCACTGATGCGATGCGCTGCCCGAGTCGGATGTATGCCCGCGCAAAACAAAGCTTCAGAGGCATAGATATTACCGACGCCAACAACAATTTTTCCCGCCAACAAAACGGTTTTGATCGACCCACGACAGGCCTGCAAACTCTGATAAAAATAAGCTGGTGTAAACGCCTCGTCAAAAGGTTCTATGCCCAAATTCATCAATAGCGGGTGTTCGAGTTGACGAGTCCACAACACCGCGCCGAATCGCCGTGGATCATTCAAGCGCAAGCACTTTTGCCCGATGATCCATTCCACATGATCGTGTATCAGTGGAGGGCTGTTGATCGGCACAAAGCGCAAAGTACCACTCATTCCTAAATGCACCAGCATCATGCCGTTCTCAAAATGAAATAACAAGTACTTGCCACGTCGCGACAGTTTGAGTAATTTTTTATCGCGCAACAATTGCGGCAAATCGCTGGGCATGGGCCAGCGTAAATCGGCACGAGCAAGCGTGCAGGACTGGACGATTTGACCAACGAGTTCAGGCGCCAAACCACGCCGGACAACTTCAACTTCGGGTAATTCGGGCATGAGCTAAAAAATGTAAACGGAACAAAAAGTGAATTGAGGATTGCTGCCTTAATTTTTAGATTAGAGTTTTAACCATTACCCCTTTTCGGCGGCAAATGCCAATGCAATTTTTGACGCAGTGTTTCGTAGTAATTCCAATTTTGTGGATGCCAAAAAATAATCGCCGCCGGTGCGCGTTGAATTCGCACCAAATCATCGTGTTCTAAATCGTTATAAATTTGCATATCAAAACTGATGCTCAGCGCATCGTCGCTGTTGATACGAATCGATATTTCGGCGGTGTCCGGCACAATGATTGGGCGGTTGGAGAGCGCGTGTGGCGCAATCGCGGTCAAGACTAGCCCAGGCAAATTAGGATGCATGATAGGCCCACCCAGCGACAATGAATAAGCAGTCGAACCGGTTGGCGTCGCGACAAT
>JAVKMA010000049.1:0-3108 GCA_031538685.1 Burkholderiaceae bacterium
ATATCTATCGAATCGCGTTTTTATGGAACATGATTTTTTTTCAGCGCTGACGGTTTTGTTATTGGTGCTGGACCCATTGGGGAATATCCCCATCATGTTGTCAACTTTGCAAACGGTCGAGGAAAAACGGCGTCGACGTGTGTTAATCCGCGAGCTATTGATTGCTTTTTTCCTGTTACTGATTTTTATGCTTCTTGGCGATCATTTTTTGCATGTGATGCGCCTATCAGAACGCTCTTTGTCAGTTTCTGGAGGTGTGATTTTGTTTATTGTCGCGATCAAAATGATTTTCCCTTCAAACACCGTGTTATCTGGGACGAATCAAAAAACGCTCGAACCTTTTATTGTGCCTTTAGCGATCCCTTTGATTGCGGGCCCTTCAGCCCTAGCAACTTGCTTGTTGTTGGCGTCGCGCCAGCCGGCGGCCATACTGACATGGATTAGCGCCTTAACCGCAGCAATGGCGATTACCGGCGTGGTTTTACTGTCGGCGGAGTCGATTCAAAAACGCGTTGGTCCATCGGTTATCAGCGCAATGGAGCGCTTAATGGGTTTGATTTTGGCGGCGATTGTGAAGCGCGGCGCGATATTTGAGCGCACTTTGACGCGATAAACGCCGCTTCGGATATTTTCACTGGTTGCAAGGTATTCTCACAGAAAACCGCCTCACAGGCAGCTTTCCAAATACGCAGGCGGTTGCGCCTTTCCCCACATCACACTGTGGGCGGTTCATAGTTGAAGATCAGCAGCTCGGTGACTGGCTTCACCCCATCCTTGGCCATCGAATACTTGGTGGGCACCTCGCGGATGATGAAATCCTTAAACAGCTCCCTGATCTCGGGCACGTCATTGATGCTCATGCCGAACTTGCCCTTGAGGCCCGCCAGGCGATCACGCAGTACAGTGAAGTCTTCCCGGCTGAACACCCCATTGCCGTAGTAGTTCTCGCAGCCCCAATAAGGCGGGTCAACGTAGAAGACCGTGTCGGGCTTGTCAAAGCGGTCGATCACCGTCTGGAAGGGCTTATTTTCGATGTAGACCCGGTTCAGGCGCAGGTGAGCGGCAGACAGCTCCTCCTCGATCCGCAGCAGGTTGAAGCGACTCGGGGCGCTGGCTGCGATGCCGAAGCTGGGGTTCTTGAGCCGAGCACCGTAGCCAGTCTTCATGATGTAGAAGAAGCGCACCGAGCGCTGGATGTCCGTCAATGTGGACGGCTCCTGCATCATGAAGCGGTCGAACTCCTCACGGGCGACCAGCAGCCACTTCAGGGTGCGGACAAACTCTTCCAGGTGGTTCTTCACCACCCGATACAGCGTGACCAGGTCGGAGTTGATGTCATTGATGATCTCGACCTTACTCTCTTCCTTGCGGAACAGCATCCAAGCGGCACCGGCAAACACCTCGCAATAGCAATGGTGGGGCGGCAGCAGTGGAATGATGCGGTCGGTCAGTTGGCTTTTCCCGCCAACCCAGGCGAGAAAACTTTTGGGTTTATCTTGTTTGAACATTATTGCAAGCCTCTTTCACTGAGTAAAAATCTGGTAGGCTTAACACGCCTGTACAGGTGGGACGTGCCTTGCCGGGCTTGCTGCGCAATCAGCAGGTTTGGGGCTGGCTCGGGTGTTGTCGCACCCTAGCCAGTCGCCGTTTCTTTTCTTGGGTCAGCTGCCTTTCAACAGGCTGGCCACCGCCGCATCAGCGGCAGCGCGTTGCGCATCTAGGGCGGCCTTGAGCGATGCCTCATCGGTAGCCGCCTTGACCGACGTGCGGGCCGTATCCCGCAGCCTCTCGGCCAATCCGACTACCTGGGCATACGCAGCCGACTTGGCCAGCACCGAGGCAGCCCACGTGGCCTTGGCAGCATCCGTGGTCATACCGGCACCGGCGAGGAACGCTTGGCCAGCCGCGCTGACTGGCGTCTTGTTGGTGATGGCGCTGGCTGCCTCCAGTTTTAGCGACCAGGTGTCTTTTTCGACTTGCGTGGGATTGCCGACCAACCTCTGAACCGTGGCCGCATGAAACTGATCAATAGTTCCAAACGCCGACTCTTTCGCCGCAGCAAGAGCTGCAACCAAGTCAATCACAGGCACAAGGGCAACCATCCACTTTCCATCACGCCAGATGTGCTTCTGACTTGGCGGCTTCAGCTCCGTGGCGTTCGCTGGCACTAGAAAAACACCAGGCTCCAAAGGCGATTCATCGGCAATTGCTTCAGAGATGAATGCCCCTGTGAGGGAGTCGTAGTTGTAAATTGTCTTGGTCATGTTGTCCTCAGTCAGAATTTGATGCAGGCGAGAAGCGCTATATTTCGCGGGCGAACCTTATTGACCGTTGAAGCGGTCTGGCCAGATACAGCAGAAACCCAAAACGTTCCTGATGCCGAATACGAACCATCTGAGTTGTTCATGTGCACGAATCCAGAGGCCGCGTTATCAAGGCGGTCATAGATTTCTGTTGCCGCCTGCATGCTTCCAATCGTCCGTCCAGCATCAATCCCACGCCCATCATCAAAGCCACGCAAAAACTCACCACGCAGGTCTGGCACGTTAAAGGTTGTACTGCCATCGCCAACCCCGTAAATGGTTCCAATTGCCGTGAAAAGAGCGGCGTAGGTTGTGCGTGAAAGCGCAGCACCATTGCACTTGAGCCAACCCGAAGGGGCCGCAGAATTTGCAAAAAATCCAACACTCCCAGGTGCAGCCGCAAGCAGCGTGGCAGTCTGAACAAACGCCGTATTTGCCACCTTCGCGCTGTTGTCACCGGCAGGTTGGTTTGGTGCGGTAGCAGAAGGCAGTGGATCAAGCAGAATGAAGTCAACACCGTCATACTCCACGTCCACCAGTTGGTTGGCTGCGATCACTGCTGCCACCTTTGCTCCGGTCGCGTCGTACTGCTTTAGGCTTTTCGCACCCAGGGCATTGACGTTGAGCGTGTCGGCACCATTTCCGGCAGCTCCAAACTTGACCCGGAAACGCTGGCCAGCGGCATAGGCGGCAATGGCTGGGTTGGCGGTCAGCGTAAAAGTCGGGGCAGCACCTGCCGTGGTGAAGGCCGTGTAGGTCTGGGCCTGCACAGCCGCCTTGGTGGCGTATTGGTTGTGCGGGTTGG
>JAVKMA010000050.1:0-1596 GCA_031538685.1 Burkholderiaceae bacterium
CGAGAACGTCGCCGCGATCAGCGTGATCGAAACCTATTCGGTGGCGGCAACCATCGAAGCAACGGACGCGGCCGTCAAAGCGGCGCAGGTAGAGCCGATCCGTATGCATCTGGCCTTCGGTATCGGCGGCAAGAGCTATGTCATCTTGACTGGCGAAGTCGCAGACATCACGGCCGCTACTGAAGTTGGTGCGGCGGTCGCAAGCGACAAGGGCTTCTTGGTGTCCAAGGTGGTGATACCGCGTCCGCACCGGCAGTTAATCGATCAACTCCTTTAAACCCGCACGGCGTTGTCATTCAATAAAAACAGCCGATATTTGATAACCGTCATGGACGCGGTTACCTAGACTAGTTCGTGGCGTAGTTCGTACGCGCCTCAACCCCGCAGGTCTGTCCAGCGGATCCTGCACCTGTTTATCGAAGCGAGATCATTATGACAAACGCCACGCCTAGCTTGAAGAAGTCCCTTGGAACAGTGCAGTTGTGGGGGATCGCCGTCGGGCTTGTGATTTCGGGTGAATACTTCGGCTGGAGCTATGGTTGGGCTTCTGCTGGAACACTGGGATTTCTCGTCACGTCAGCATTTATTGCGCTGATGTACACAACCTTCATTTTTAGTTTCACCGAACTCACGACCTCCATTCCGCACGCAGGTGGCCCGTTCGAGTACAGCCGCCGCGCCTTTGGCCCGACTGGCGGGTTTTTGGCGGGCTTCGCCACCTTGATCGAATTCGTGTTTGCACCGCCAGCGATCGCACTGGCGATTGGGGCCTATTTGAACGTGCAGTTCCCATCGCTTGACCCCAAAACGGCCGCTGTCGGCGCCTATGTGATCTTCATGGCCTTGAACATCGTGGGTGTTCAGATTGCGGCCATGTTCGAGTTAGGCGTCACCCTGCTCGCTATTTTTGAATTGCTGGTGTTCATGGGTGTGGTATCACCAGGGTTTTCTGTCGCCAACTTCGTGAAAGGCGGCTGGAGCGGGCAAGATGTTTTCAGCCTCGCTGCGATCCCTGGTATGTTCGCGGCAATTCCATTTGCAATCTGGTTCTTTTTGGCTATTGAAGGCGTGGCTATGGCGGCCGAAGAAGCCAAGACACCGGAGCGATCCATCCCGATCGCCTACATCGCAGGCATCTTCACGCTCGTGGTTCTAGCCACTGGTGCAATGGTGTTCGCGGGCGGTACGGGTGACTGGACCAAACTCGCCAACATCAACGATCCTTTGCCACAGGCTATGAAGATTGTCGTCGGCGAAAACAGCGGCTGGCTGCACATGCTGGTCTGGTTGGGTCTGTTTGGGCTGATCGCATCGTTCCACGGAATCATCATGGGTTACTCGCGTCAGATCTACGCACTTTCGCGTGCCGGCTACCTGCCCGACCTCTTGGGGCGTGTCCATCCCAAGCTGCGCACGCCGCACGTTGCGATTCTCGCAGGCGGCGCGGTGGGCATCGTGGCGATTTACAGCGACTCGCTGATCACCTTAGGCGGACAGCCCCTGACCGCCAACATTGTCACTTTGGCGGTATTTGGTGCCATTGTGATGTATATCCTCAGCATGGCCAGCTTGTTCAAATTACGCGTCAGCGAACCC
>JAVKMA010000051.1:0-7026 GCA_031538685.1 Burkholderiaceae bacterium
ATGACGTCTTTAGGAATGCCATAACTGCCATCTGACGCAATCCCCATCGTCACCCATTTACCGTTGGTGCCTAAGAACCAATCATGCACATGATCAATTGCCGCATTGGCCGCAGAAGCGGCTGAAGACAAGCCACGCGCTTCGATAATTGCCGCGCCCCGTTTACCGACTTTTGGCAAGAAGGTATCTTTAATCCACGCTTGGTCATTAATCATTTGTTGTACCGATTGGCCGACAATCGTTGCAAAGCGGGTATCGGCGTACATCGTTGGCGAATGGTTACCCCAAACGCATAGTTTTTCGATTGACGCTACGGTTTTGCCAGTTTTAGTCGCCACTTGCGACAAGGCACGGTTGTGATCCAAACGCAGCATTGCCGTAAAGTTTTTTGCAGGAATCGATGGCGCTGATTTCATCGCAATGTAGGCATTGGTGTTCGCGGGATTACCCACGACTAAAACTTTGACTGTTTTTTTCGCGACGGCATTTAAGGCTTGACCTTGTTTGGTAAAAATCTGCGCATTGGCTTCGAGCAAATCTTTACGTTCCATACCCGGACCACGTGGGCGCGCGCCCACTAACAAAGCACAGTCGATATCTTTAAATGCCGTCATTGGATCACTGTGTGCGCTCATTCCTGCCAGTAAAGGAAATGCACAATCATCTAACTCCATCATCACGCCACTTAAGGCTTTTTGTGCTTTTTCATCAGCGATTTCTAACAATTGCAAAATCACGGGTTGGTCTTTACCCAACATATCGCCATTAGCAATACGGAACAATAAAGAATAGCCAATTTGACCGGCAGCACCGGTAACGGCAACACGAAGTGGCGCTTTAGACATAATTTTTCCTCTAGAGATAGTTAAAACGAAAATTGCACATTTTGATGAAAACGTTCAATTACAAAGTGCTGATGGTAATTCAAAAAATATCCACCGATAATTTCTTGGGCAGCTTAATCATAAAGATGGACATTACACCCGCCTTGCGCTGGTTCGAAGACTTGAATCAGCTGCTTTCGATTTTCACAAACGCACGACTCATAATTTTTGTAAGAATTGTTTAAAAGGCGTTGGCATAGGTGCTTCGCTGATTCGATGTAAAGGCCACCAAAGCTTTGACCGTAACTGATCGGAACTGAGTACCAAGGCTTGACTCGCATGAATCTCTAACACATAAATGTCTAAAGCAAAATGCGTGAATTTATGTGTAAATTTTGGCCAATATTTGATCGTTTTTGATCCCACGAATCGAGTATTCACCGAGCCAGTATTCGCCAAGGATTTAACACGCTGTAACGCAAGTTTAGCGCCGGATTGGGCAAAGTTTTGTTCAACAAAATCACTTTTCGCCATAAATTCAGTCAACTGCGGTAGCGCCATCATGCCGCCCCAAATACCTTGATCAATTCGCGTTTCGATCAATACATGATTGTCGTGCACCAATAGCAAAAATTGCGCGACTTTTTGCGGCAATGTTTTTTTAATCGGACGATTGGGATAGCTTAATTGGCTTGCCCTTTGCGCGGCCAAACAGTCATGTGACAAAGGGCACATTGAACACTTGGGACGACTGCGCGTACACACACTGCTACCTAAATCCATCAAACCTTGGGTATACGTTTTAATCGCGTCGCCTCGCTTCAGACCATTCTGAGATTGAAGCGATTTTTGCGAAGCTTTTGGCGCATTCGGCAGTAAGGCCTCGGCCAGTGGCCATAATTTTTTTTCTAGGCTCACGCCAACACCATCAATCGCTAAATAGCGCGTCAAAATACGTTTGACATTGCCATCCAAAATCGCCGCGTCAGCGCCTGCGCTAAAAACTGCAATCGCCGCCGCCGTCGAACGTCCGATTCCCGCCAAGGTAATCAATTGATCGACTTGTGTGGGTACTACACCTGCAAAATCCCGACACACTTGCTGCGCGCCTTTGTGCAAATTGCGCGCTCGGGCGTAATAACCTAGGCCACTCCACACCGACGCAAGGTCTTCAAAAGCGGCGCACGCCAAAGCCTCCACTGTCGGGAATAGTGCCATAAAACGAGGGTAATAATGTAAAACGGTTTTGACCTGCGTTTGTTGCAGCATGACTTCCGACACCCAAATTGCATACGCATCGGTACGATTCTGCCAGGGCAAATGATGGCGGCCAAATTGTTTTTGCCAAGTAATCACGCGACAGGCAAAAGTCTGTGGGTCGGCGTGTGACATCGGTGTTTTTAAAATCGCTTTTGTGAATGAAGGATCGCTTACTGAATCAAGCCCGGCAACACAAGGCCTTCAAACAGATAGAATGCTGAACCATAGTATCGGTCAATTTTAGTATCGGTTAGTTTTAGTATCGGATAATTTTGAACCGTGGTGGCCTTGCATTGTTCAGCTTATTTTTGAGCATTAACTTTGAGCATGGACCGCTTTTAAAAGAGACTTCATTCCCTAACATGCGCCCTTTATCGCTTACCGAACTGTATCAAGATTTAGCGCCTCGCTTGCAATTAAGCTGGGTCAGTGGCAATTTGGAAATTCCACGCCCGGTCTCTAGCGACGCCGCCTCCGCCGCCGATTTAGTCGGGCATTTGAATTTAATTCACACACGCCGCATTCAAGTTTTCGGTCATCAAGAAAACGCTTATTACGAACGTATCGGTGAAGCATCCCGAGCACAACACACTCAAGATTTGCAAGTCAGTGAGCCTTTGGCCTTAATCATCGCCGAAAATTTACCAATTCCGCCTGATCTCGCCAATTTATCCAAAACCAAAGACATCCCACTTTTTAAAACGCCGCTGGCCGCCGCCGCAGTCATTGATCATTTACGAATTTATGTCACCAAGCGGCTCTCGCCCAGCGTGTTATTACACGGCGTTTTTATGGACGTATTGGGTTTGGGAATTTTGATTACCGGTGATTCTGGTTTGGGTAAAAGCGAATTGGGACTGGATTTAATTACGCGGGGGCACGGTTTGGTCGCCGATGACGTGACCGAGTTCTCGCGCATTTCGCCCGATGTAATCGAAGGTCGCTGCCCACCCTTATTACAAAACTTTTTAGAAGTGCGCGGATTGGGTTTGCTCGACATTCGGACAATTTTTGGTGAAACTTCTTTGCGCCGCAAAATGCGTCTGCGTTTGATTGTGCATTTGGAACGCAAGGACAAACACGATTGGAGCGGCGATCGCTTAGGACTGGATCGCGCAACGTTCGATGTACTAGAGGTGCCGATTCGCAAAGTCGTGATTCCCGTGGCTGCGGGTCGTAATTTGGCGGTACTGCTGGAAGCCGCCGTACGCAACACCGTATTGCAATTGCGCGGCATCGATAGCATGGCCGAATTTAGCGCGCGTCAAGCCCAAGTAATGGCCGCAGAAAATAATCACTGACGATTTAAAGCACCTTATTTAACAATTTTCCTCGTCATCATGCTCAGTAATATCCCCGGCCAGATTCTTAGCCAAATCAATTGCCCAGACGATTTACGCAAGATCGCGCGCCCACAATTAGTTCAATTGGCACAAGAATTGCGCACCTTCATGTTGAACTCGGTCGCGCAAACGGGGGGACATTTGTCGTCAAATTTGGGCACAGTAGAACTGGCGATTGCTTTGCATTATGTGTTTAACACGCCCGACGATCGGTTAATTTGGGACGTTGGCCATCAATCGTATGCACACAAAATTTTGACCGGACGGCGCGATCAAATGTCGTCTTTGCGCCAGTTAAATGGTATTTCTGGATTTCCGCGTCGCAGTGAAAGTGAATACGATGCCTTTGGCACAGCGCATTCGTCGACTTCGATTTCGGCGGCACTCGGTATGGCAGTGGCGGCACGCGAAGCCAAACTGACCCGTCACTCTGTCGCAGTCATTGGCGATAGCGCGCTGACCGGCGGTATGGCTTTCGAGGCACTCAACCATGCGGGGGTTGAAAAAAATTTACGCATGTTAGTGATACTGAATGACAACGATATGTCGATCTCGCGCCCTGTTGGCGCGCTCAATCGTTATTTGGCTCGACTGTTGTCAGGGCGCTTGTACCAAGGCGCGCGCAACGCCGGCAAAACAGTTTTGGAACACGCTCCGCACACAGTGCGCGAATTGCTCAAACGTTTTGAAGAGCATGCCAAGGGCATGATCGTTCCCAGCACTTTGTTTGAATTTTTTGGTTTTAATTACATCGGCCCGATTGATGGTCACGATTTAGAAGCTTTGATTCCTACGCTGCAAAATTTACAACAACTAACGGGACCGCAGTTTTTACACGTCATCACGCAAAAAGGCCACGGTTATTCGCACGCGGAAAGGGATCCGATTTTGTATCACGGCCCGTCGCCCTTTGACCCGAAAGTCGGCATCCCATCTACATCGTCTACATCATCATCGACACCAAGTCCCCAAGCTAAAACTTCATTCACTCAAATTTTTTCAGACTGGATCTGTGACATGGCGCATTCCGATACGCGTCTGGTTGGCATTACTCCGGCAATGTGCGAAGGTTCTGGCTTGGTCAGCTTCGCGCAACAGTTTCCGCAGCGTTTTTTTGATGTCGGCATCGCCGAACAACACGCAGTGACTTTTGCGGCGGGCTTTGCCTGCGAAAATTTCAAGCCCGTTGTCGCGATTTATTCAACCTTTTTACAACGCGCTTACGATCAACTGATTCACGATGTGGCGCTACAAAATCTAGATGTGACTTTTGCGATTGATCGAGCCGGCATCGTCGGTGCAGATGGCCCGACACACGCCGGGTTATTTGATATTGCCTATTTACGCTGCCTGCCCAATATGGTGTTGGCCACACCGTCGGATGAAAACGAATGCCGCGCCTTATTAACTAGCGTCTATCAGCACCTTGGGCCTGCCGCCGTGCGCTACCCACGCGGCGCGGGAGTCGGCAATTTACCGCGCGACCAGAACTTACCGATTGTGCCTATCGGTAAAGGACGCATGATTCGCGCACGCGATGGTTCAGTTTCAACATCCGCATCCCATGCAACCGCATCAGAAAATCCGACGATTGCGATTTTGGCGTTTGGCCCAATTTTGCATACCGTCGCACCGCTGGCACAGCACTACAACGCCAGTTTGGCCGATATGCGTTACGTCAAACCCTTAGATCACGAATTGGTGTTGGAGCTGGCGCGCACGCATCACATTTTGATTACACTGGAAGAAGGCGTGATTCAAGGCGGGGCGGGCAGCGCGGTGTTGGAACTCCTCGCCCAAAACAAGGTCATGCGTCCCGTCTTGGTTTTGGGTTGGCCAGACAATTTTCCTGAACAGGGCACACAAGCGCAAATCATGGCGCAAGCGGGTTTGGATCGCGTGGGCATTCAAGCAAAAATTGATGCTTTCTTGCGCCTTAACACGCCATTTTGATGACACGCTGGTTCTGTTAATTCATTCCACTACTTTACGCTGAACATGTCTGAACCTAGCACTTTTGCGATTCGCGTCATTACTTTTGGTTACAGCGACAGTGAAGATCGGCTGTGGTTGCGACTGGTAATTCAAGACCACGCCGACGTACAGTATTGGATGACGCGGCGATTTTTATTGCGCTGGATTAGCAGCATGTCCGAATGCTTGTTCGATACCGTGCAAACGGGGTCTTTTCCCGCGCCCTTCAAACCCGAAGATTGCGTCGCCTTGGAATTTATCGAAGCGCGCAATAACCGCGAACCCGAAGCACCACCACCGCCGCCTGAAGAAGACGGCGAAAACGGGCCGACGCTCAATCGCGGTTTACTCAACACCATCAAAATCAACGCTGCCAGCGGCGGAACCAGCGTGATTTTTAGCGCGATTGACAGCGTTAGCTATCGCCTCGACCTTGATCGCATCGCGTCCTATCACTTGTTAAATGGTTTGATTGTTCAAGTCGACATCGCCCAATGGAATCGTCCGGATGACGCTGCCGCGCATTCACCGCATCACAATGATGCGGCGCTTGGGCTAAACAATCCGGTAAGTTCTCCCTCATTACGACGCGACTGGAGCATGCCCTCGTTTTTACAAAAATTTGAGTAGGGCTAATGATTTTGTGAACTCCTGCTCTGGGGGTGTTATGCCGATATCCAGGTCAGCGATTACTTGGCCATCGGGTAATCAATCTGTGTAATCGTCAGGATTTCTTCTCCACCGTCGGGCGTACGCAACATCACTTCATCATGTAAACGTGCTTTTAACAAGGCGCGCGCCATCGGCGAATGCCAACTGATTTTTTGTCCACCACTGTCGATTTCGTCGACACCGACGATCGTCACGCTGGATTCTGGATGCACTTTTGTACCATCGTCACGAATAAATTTAACCGTCGCGCCAAAGAAAACTTGCTTGCGCCCCACATGTAGACTGGGATCAACAATCAGCGCGACATCCAAACGTTTAGTTAAAAAGCGCAGACGTCGATCAATTTCGCGCAGTCTTTTTTTACCGTAAATGTAATCGCCATTTTCCGAACGATCGCCATTGGACGCTGCCCAGGAAACAATATCGACCACTTGCGGCCGATCCACCTCGACCAATTGGCGCAATTCGCGTTCGAGTTCATCAAACCCAGCGCGGGTGATGTAGTTTTTTTCTTCAGTCGTCATAAATTATGAGGGGGCTCTAAACCTTTACCGATGCGGATGAGCGATTAAGCAGTATCTATCATCCCATGCGCCTAGTCCATACCCCATTTTGCCCAAGGAATTGCTTCGCCTTGCGTGTGCTGGTCAACATTTTGCAGAAAATCTGCCAAAGGAATTGGGCGTGCGCCAAAGCGCGCCAGATGTTCGGTTTGTTGTTGGCAATCAATTAAGGGCACATTATGTTCACGCAAAAACTCGACCAAAGTCAAAAGCGCAATTTGTGACATATTGGGTTCGCGAAAAAACATCGATTCGCCAAACACCATACGCCCAATGGACACACCATACAAACCGCCCACCAAAGTATTTTCAATTTTTTCACCCGTTTGATCACGCCGCCACACCTCGACACTGTAGGCAAAACCGGCGCGGTGTAATTCGATATAGGCG
>JAVKMA010000052.1:0-3741 GCA_031538685.1 Burkholderiaceae bacterium
CAAAAAGATTTGGCGTTATTGCAAGGACATAAAAATAACCGCAATTTTGTGACTTTTAATACCAGTTCTTTAGAAGTTGGCGAGAACCTAGCGACACTAGGCTACCCATTTGGCGGAATCATTTCTGATCGAGGCACCTTTACGACAGGGATCGTCAACGCCATATTGGATATGGATTCTGGACCTAGTAATCTGTTTCAATTTTCTGCCGCGATACAGCCAGGTAACAGCGGAGGCCCGATTGTTAACGACAAAGGTCAATTAATTGGTATGGTCTCATCCACATTGAGCAATGAGAATACCTGGGTTGACAGTCGCGCCTTGCCACAAAACGTGAATTTTGCCATCAGCAGCAAAAATTTATATCACTTTTTGAATCAAAATAAGGTCGTTATAATGCTGAACTCCAGCCATACGGTCTTACGCCCCAATGAGATTTACAAGCGTTTGTTACCCATCACTTTGCGCTTACGCTGTCTGAACTGATTTTTTTATCAACTTAGGAGCCTTCATGTCAAAAATTAATATCTCTCGCCGTGTTTTCTTGATGCAAACTGTCGCAACTGGCGCGACGGTTTCTTTAGCGACTCTTTCGGGATCAGCATTTGCCGCTAACCCCGCGTTAACTGAAGCGGATCCCGCCGCAAAAGCTTTAGCTTACGTGCCGGACGCAACAAAGACAAAAGATCCAAAACATCTAGCAGGTCAAAAATGTTCTGGCTGTAATTTTTACAAAGGTACTGGAAAAACCGGTCCGTGCGCCCTGTTCCCAGGCAAGGACGTTGCCGCGGCTGGTTGGTGTAGAAGTTTTGTTAAAAAGACCGCTTAAATTCGTCGATTAAGCTTGCGGTTCTCGCGAGACTAGGGTCGTGAAATCACCACCAAATGCGTCACCGTACATCGTGACGCATTTTTATTTTTTTCGACGCACTGCAATCCATTGCTTTAATGGATTTGGTTGATGTGCGTTCAACACTTTAATTTTGATTGATCGTTTTATTTCTCTATGACTTGGGCTCATTCTTATCTCGCCTTGGATATTGGGCCGATCTGGCAAGAGCGTGATGGCCCACCGGAACAAAACCAAGATCAGACAGTTCAGAAAGTCACACTCACAGATACTCACACAGCGCAACATTCATCTGCGCCAAGGTTTGCCACCACAAGCGCAACGGCTTCTACAGCACCTAAGCTCACTCCTCGTATCAACCCCGCAAGTATCAAATCCCCAGAAGCAGCCTTAACACCGCTCCTCGAATTAAAAGCGAGGCTTGCCTCATGCGTATTGTGTCCAATCAGTCAAACTCGTACACAAACTGTTTTCGGTAATGGTGTTGACCGGCCAGAGTGGTTAATCCTAGGCGAGAGTCCTGGGTATTACGAAGACCTCGCGGGTGAGGCTTTTGTCGGGCGCGCGGGACAGTTACTCGATCAAGCTTTACACGCTGTTCAGATTGATCGACATAAAAACGCCTACATTACCAACGCTATTAAGTGTCGCGCGGCAAATGATGGCAAAGACCGTCAACCCACGGACATCGAACTGCGCAATTGCACCACCTATTTGCACGAGCAAATTGACCTTTTAGCACCGCGTTTGATTTGTGTTTTAGGTGAAAGTGCAGCGCGCTCTTTATTGCAACTGCCCTCAAACGACAAGGTAGATATCTCAATTGATTCATTGCGCGAGCAAATTTTTAAATATAAAAACATTCCCGTCGTGGTCTCTTACCACCCCACGCATCTGCTGCGCACGCCAGCGGATAAACGTCTTTTTTGGCATGATCTCTGTCGCGCCAAAAATTTTCTCGAATCTGCAGCGTAATGTTTTGTTGTAAAGTGCTTGCATGAAATTACTGATCATCAGCGTCGCACATAAAAATTCTGATTGGTTACAAAAAGCTGAGAACAATTATTTGCGGCGCTTACCCAGTCATTACAAGTTAGAACTCATGACCTTAAAGCCAGTGACACAAGGCGAATCAGAACAGCGTTTAGCACAAGAAGCCGTTTTAGTGATCAAGCATATTCCCAAACAATCTATCTTGATCTGTTTAGATGAAGCTGGTCTTTCCCTCACCAGCACTCAGTTTTCAAAGCAACTGCGCAATTGGCATACGCTGGGGTCTCCCGTAGTTTTAGTGATAGGCAGCGCGGATGGTTTAGCGCAGACACTCAAAGAAAATTCGTACGCCTTATTGTCCTTATCAAAAATGACTCTGCCCCATGCTTTGGCCCGCCTCACTTTGATTGAACAAATTTACCGCGCCTATACTCTGGAAACAGGGCACCCCTATCATCGCGTGTGATTTTTAATTCATCTCTAACTTTACCTTTTTATGCCTGAGTTAACGCTAGATTTAGCTTCGCAAAGTCCGCGCCGCAAGGCACTTTTGGCGCAGATCGGTGTGAACTGCCAGGTTTTGCCAGATATGAAGGTGGATGAGTCCCCACTTGTCAACGAAATACCACTGAACTACGTCATACGTATCGCACGCAACAAAGCATTTGCTGGAAAATTGATTCAAACAACGTCGCGTCCTGTATTGGCTGCCGATACGTCCGTTTTTATAGACTCAAGCATTTTAGGAAAACCACGCGACCTGACGCATGCACAATCTATTTTAAAACAGCTCTCTGATAGAACGCATCAAGTGGCCACGGCGGTGTGTATATTGCATCACGATCAAATTTTGATCGCGACGTCCGTATCTGAAGTGACTTTTTCCTCTTTGTCCGATGCGCAAATTTTGGACTACTGTCAGACCAATGAACCCTATGACAAAGCGGGTGCGTATGCGATTCAAGGCTTGGCAGCACGATTCATCAGGCACATTACAGGCAGTTATTCGGGCATCATGGGATTACCGTTGTTTGAAACCTACGCCTTATTACAAAAACTACAATCGCTTGATTGAATAGCATCTATCCGCGCATACCTCTTCCTTCTCATTTCCATGAATAATCAAATTGTGATCAATGTGACTCCGCAGGAAACTCGGGTGTGTCTGATTGAGCGCAACGCCGTGCAAGAGCTGCATATCGAGCGCACGTTTAATTTAGGGATCGTCGGCAATATTTATCAAGGCAAAATTATGCGCGTGTTGCCAGGAATGCAAGCGGCTTTTTTTGATATTGGAATGAATCGCACCGCGTTTTTACACGCCAACGACATGTTGGGCGCAGGAACCGAATCGGTATTAGCAATTGAAAAACATCTTTACCCGGGGCAAACCTTGATGGTGCAAGTGATCAAAGACCCCATTGGGACAAAGGGGGCGCGCCTGACCAGCAAACTGTCCATCGCGGGGCGTTTATTAGTTTTTTTACCGCTAGAAAAACATTTAGGTGTGTCGCAGCGGATTGTTGAAGAAAGCGAACGCGAACATCTGAAATCACGTATTTCCCAATTGTTCAACGCTTTTCCTGAAGCACAACAAAGCGGATTTATTATTCGTACCGAAGCACAGAGTGCCAGCGATGACGATCTCCTTCACGACATTCATTATTTGATCAACACCTGGCGCGCGATCAAAAATAAAAACCAAGCAAACACTCAATTGCTTTACGAAGATTTGCACTTGGCTGAACGAATGCTGCGCGATTGCGTCACGGACAAAGTTAAATTGATTCAAGTTGATTCAACCGAAAAGTTTAATCAACTCAAAAATTTTGCCCAAACTTATATGCCCGATGTCGTATCGCGTTTATCACATTACAAAGGCGAGCGCCCTATTTTTG
>JAVKMA010000053.1:0-3694 GCA_031538685.1 Burkholderiaceae bacterium
GTCACGGCATTCCTTCCGAACGCGTGCTCAAAAACGGTGACATCGTCAACATTGATATCACCGTGATTAAAAATGGTTTTCATGGCGACACCAGTCGAATGTTTATCATCGGCCCCGCATCTCCTCTGGCACAGCGTCTATGCGAAACGACTTATGATTGTTTATGGCGCGGGATTCGCGCAGTCAAAGCTGGCGCGACTTTGGGTGATATTGGCTACGCCATTCAAAGTTATGCCGAATCCAATCATTTTTCAGTTGTACGTGAATATTGTGGACACGGCGTAGGTCAAGTTTTTCACGACGAACCACAAGTATTGCACTATGGTCGCAAAGGCGAAGGTTTAACTTTGCGCGCGGGAATGATTTTTACGATTGAGCCAATGATTAATGCGGGACATCGCGAAACACGTGTATTGCCCGATGGCTGGAGCGTAGTGACGCGTGATCGCAGCTTGTCCGCACAATGGGAACACACCATTTTGGTCACTGAAGATGGGTTCGAAGTCCTGACTGTTTCAGATGGTAGCCCTGCGCCAGTTTAAGCATTTTGTTTTAATGAGCGGGTTTATATTTTGTTCAATTATTTGTCTTCATGCATTCAATTATCCTGATTTTTCGCGCATCGCGCTCATGGTTGGCAATCAGGTTGACCATCAGGTTGAAAATCAGACTGGCGATCAGTTTGTGCGTGCTAGGCATATCAGCCTGTGCGGCATTTGACCGCACGCGCTCGATTGAAAGTATGCCTCCTGAAGTTAAAAAAATTTTAGAACCTATCGCGCCCTATCTGATAAAGAACGAAGATATTACGTATCAAAAAAGTGTACTAATTGGTCAGCAGATCAAACAAATTCGACCGCAGTTTGATTATTTTTTTACGCGTGAACAAAATGCCTGTTACGACAATTTTTTTGTCAATTTTTGCCTCACGCCTTTGCAACAAGAGCAACGGTATTGGTTGACAAAGATTAAGCAATTAGAGATTCAAGTCAGCGCGACACAACGTCAAGAATCATTAAATAAAACAAATCAAGCGATTGGACAAAGACTGGCTGAAAAACCTTTACCCGAAAACGCCGAAGGATTGGGAAATATTATTCCCAATCAAATCATGATTGATGCGGTAAAAAATATTCGTAACGCTGAGGAAGCGCGTCAAACTGCTGAGGAAGAAGCTTTTAAGAAAAAGCAACAACGCGCGCTCGAGAAACAAAATAAACTGAGAGAAAATCTGCGTCCTTAAGAGTTTTAATCGTCTCAAAAATTTTAATCACCCCATCTTTATTCATTTACCTTCATCACCAGACTATGTCTATCAAATCAGATCGTTGGATTACCGAAATGTCCTTGCAGCACAAAATGATTGAGCCCTTTTCGCCACAACAGGTAAGAACTTCGCCAACAGGTCAAAAAATTATTAGCTACGGAACCTCATCATATGGTTACGATATTCGCTGCGCGAATGAATTTAAAATTTTTACCAACATCAACAGCACCACAGTTGATCCAAAGGCCTTTGATGAAAAATCATTCGTTAATTTTTCTGGCGATGTCTGCGTGATTCCACCCAACTCTTTCGCACTTGCACGGACTTTGGAATACTTTCGTATTCCGCGCAATGTACTGACGATTTGTGTCGGCAAATCAACTTATGCGCGTTGCGGCATCATTGTTAATGTCACGCCATTTGAACCCGAATGGGAAGGTTATGTGACTTTGGAATTTTCAAACACCACCCCACTCCCTGCCAAAATTTATGCCGGCGAAGGTTGTGCGCAAGTGTTGTTTTTAGAAAGCGATGAAGTGTGTCAGGTGTCCTATAAAGACCGCAATGGCAAGTATCAAGGTCAACATGGTGTGACCTTGCCGCGTGCGTAAATCAATATGGATGCCCTACACAATTTTTATGGCTGGCTGGGATATTGCGTATTTTTTAGTTGGATACTGCGGCGAATGATCGATGCGCAAAAATTCATAAAATTTCCCTCCTTCAAGCAGCAAACGATTGCGAGGTTTAGCGTCAACAACCTTGGAATTATTTTATATAGCGCTTTGGCACTGTGGCTCATATTTTATCTACGCGGATTTTTTTCTGATTTATCCGTCATCACGACAACACTATTGCTGATCGCATTAGTAAGCAAGAACACCGAAATCTTACACGGCAAAATTTGGCCCATGGTAGTGGTCAGTAGTCTTGGTGTCATTTTGTATCTCTCCGCCTTAGGCCTGCTGAATCTTGATCTCTATTCATATGGCTATCACAGCCGCGTATTATTTGGTGCAACTTTAAGGTTGGCCGCGATCGCTATCCTATGTGGGCAATGGCGCATCGCATTATTATTGTTGTTGGCGCTAACCGTTTCATCTTTACACCTCAATGCGTCACCCAATTTATGGGATGCTTTGATAGACCCTTTTTTATGTCTGTATTGTATTTTTTTGCTTCTGCGCAAAATTTTTAATCGCGTTACTCACGTTACTCGCGCTACACTACGTCGCCGCTTAGAAATTTAAACACCATAAAACCTAAAGAACGCATCATCTGCCTTTACGATTACTCCCCCATTTCTCATGCCATTCTTTCCCGACCCTTTGCAATCAGTCACACTAGCGCAGGATCTAGAGGAACGTTTAGTGCAGGCGATGGACTTGCACAAAAAAGGGGAATGGCAAGCCGCACAAGTTTTGTATTTAGGAATTTTGGATGAGCAGATTAGTCATCCCGTGGCCTTACACAACTTAGGCTTGATTTACATTCGCAACTACCATTTTCCTGCGGGTAACGCGATGTTGCAGCGCTCATTGCAATTAATACCCGATTGGATTGAAGGCTATTACCACTATGCGCTAGCCTTGTTTGAACAAAAACACTTTGCGCATGCGATTGAAATTGCCGAAAAAGTTCTGTCATTTAATCCTGCGAATGTCAACGTTTTAATCTTGCTGATTGATGCCTGCATTGCCAATAATCAGTCCGCTCGAACCATTCAATATGCGCAGCAATTAACTAAAATTCAACCGCAAAATATCGATTTGCAAGAGCGCGTCGTTAATTTCCTGATCAAAGAAAAACGTTATCCCGAGGCATTAAAACAAATCGATGTAGCGCTGACAGAGTTTCCTAAACACGCTCCTTTGCATAAATTTAAAGCGCTATGCTTGTATCAACAGTTTCAATTAGATGAAGCCAAAAAATCCTGCTACCGTGCTTTAACGTTTGATGGTGATTTGGAATTGATGAATTTTTTATTGGGCAATATTTTTCACCGTGAAGAAAACTTTCCTGAAGCCGCCGCACACTATCGTCAAGAATTAACACGCCATCCACAACATCCGCAAATTCAATTGGCCCTTGCGCAAAGTTTATTACGACAAGGCAATTATTCAGAAGGTTTTAGTTTGCTTGAATCTCGTCAGGTATTCCTAGAATCGCGCTACCCTCATATTTCGCGCTGGCGCGGCGGCGAGATCAAAAAAAATATTTTGATATTTGCTGATGACGATTTAGGTAAGAACATCTTGTGGTTGCGCTATTTGCCGATTATCGTGCACCGTTTGCGCAACGATGCCAAAATTTATCTGGAATTACCTGATAACTTGGTTCCACTTGTACAAGAGAGTAGTCTTGCGACCAGTTGCACGCTAATATTCGGGCGCAATAGTCAAGACGCAATGATAAAGGCACAACTGA
>JAVKMA010000054.1:0-3746 GCA_031538685.1 Burkholderiaceae bacterium
GGCTTAAAAACCTGGCTGGCGCGTCGCCATATTACTCATATTAAGGCGCATCGTGCCGCCGTGCCATCAGAGTTCGCCGAAAAAATTAGTCTGGCGGCGCATCAGAAGGCGGCGGATTATAGTGTTGCCAAGTCAACTTTTGGGCTTTATGAAAGTCTATTTGGCGTGGTCTTGATTTTGGGATTTACTTTTTTGGGCGGTTTGCAAGTATTGTTTGGCGCGACAACTATTTTTTCGTCACCGCTGGCGAACGCCTTATTGTTGTTAGTGGTGTTCTCCATGATTAACGGCGTGCTCGAATTTCCGTTTGATTGGTATCGACAATTTGTCATCGAAGCGCGTTTCGGTTTCAATAAAATGACCTTGAAGCTTTTTCTGCAAGATATGGTCAAAAGCCTGGCGCTGTCCTTAGTGATTGGTTTGCCGCTGATCGGCGTGTTGTTATGGTTGATTGAGTCCTCGGGCAAGTGGTGGTGGGTTTATGCCTGGGCTGTTTTGTGTGCATTTAATTTATTGATTTTGGTGTTGTATCCCACGGTGATCGCGCCTTTATTCAATCGCTTTGATGCTTTGGAGGATCAGTCATTACGCAGCCGTATCGATGCGCTGTTGGCGCGTTGTGGCTTTCGCGCGGCAGGATTGTTTGTGATGGACGGTTCGCGCCGCAGCGCCCATGGCAATGCCTACTTTACGGGTATTGGCCAAAATAAACGGATTGTTTTCTTTGATACTTTGCTCAAACAATTGTCGCCGCCCGAAATTGAAGCGGTACTCGCGCATGAACTGGGTCACTTTACACGTCGTCACGTGATTAAGCGGATTGGCATGTCCTTCGTATTTACCTTTGTTTTGCTGGGTGTTTTGGCGTATTTAATTGGGCAACCGTGGTTTTATTCAGGCTTGGGCGTTGACAGCGCGGCGCTCTCTTTATTGTTGGGCGCGCCACCTTATGGCGTGGCGTTAATTTTGTTTATGTTGGTGACGCCGGTATTTGGTTTTGTGCTTCAACCCTTGATGGCAGCGTCTTCGCGCAAACATGAATTTGAAGCGGACGGGTTCGCAGCGCAAAACGCCGACGCGAATGAATTGGTATCGGCCCTAGTCAAAATGTATGAAGACAATGCCTCGACTTTGACGCCTGATCCTTTGCACTCGCGTTTTTATGATTCGCATCCGCCGGCGAGTGTGCGCATTGCGCATTTAAAAAACGCGGTTCCCTCATAAGCGATCAATCCTGAAGTGATCAATCCTGAATTTGCGCGCGTGGTTGCCGCCCATGGCCGGCATTACTGGATTACTTTGGATGAACGGGGCGGGGGGCCATTTCAGTGCGTGGTTCGCGGCAAGCTGACGAATTTATTGGTGGGTGATCGGGTTCAAGTCGTCCCGACTGCAATTGATGAATATGTGGTTGAAAAAGCGCTGCCACGATTCAACGCAGTGACGCGCGCGGATCATTTCAAAGCGCGCGGATTTGCGGCGAACGTGACGCAAATCATGCTCGTGATCGCGCCGCGACCGTGGTTTGATGATGGATTTATCAGCCGTGCGTATTGTTTGGCGCGGGCCTTGGATTTGCCCCTACATTTGATTTGTACCAAAGCTGATTTACAACAAGATTGGACCGAGGCGGGCACGCGCTTGAACGCGTTTGATGCGCTTGATTTACCGCGCCATTTTGTATCGACAAAAGTATCCGTCGATTCTGCGTCATTCCACTTATCCCATATTTCGGCGATTGCGCACGCCAGCAGTTTATTGCCTTTATTGGCCGACAACACCACCTTGTTAATGGGACAGTCGGGAATGGGTAAATCGTCTTTAATTAACGCACTAATGCCGCACGCCAAAGTGGCGACGCAAGTGATTTCTGCGGCACTTAACAGCGGTAAACACACGACAACATTCAGTCAGTTGCATCGAGTGAGTGAAAATTGTTTCTTAGTTGATACGCCAGGCTTTACCGTATTTGGTCTTGCGCATTTGGCGTGGGGTGAGGTGGTGAGCAGTTTTCCAGAATTTCAAACTTTTTTACCGGATTGTCGTTTCTATAATTGCCGTCATTTAGATGAGCCGCAGTGCGGTGTTTTAACCGCGGTGGCGCAAGGCAAAATCGCCGCGTCGCGCTATCAACATTTCACGCAGCTGTATCGTGAGGCTGAGGCAAAAACGTATTAACTGCATTGAATTTAGACTTGAGTTCAGGCAATAAAAAGGCAGTCAATGACTGCCTTTTGGGCACTTCTATCAATTCATTTTTGCGGCGAATTGCTTTGTTGCGCAGTACGCGAAATCCTCACGTACTGTATGTATGTAGGTAGGTACGCTCCGGTTTCTGTGTGTGGTGCGCCTCGCACTTCATCCGCACATTCTGTATTTATAAAAGTGCCCTTTTTTATATTGCGCTTTGCGAATACTGTTATTTTGTACCGCTACTTCGTACCATTAGGCCCTTGCATAAACTTAAAGAACGACGAGTTTTGATCCGTCACAATAATGTCTTGTTTATTTTTGAAGGTCGTGCGATAGCCCTCCAGGCTTGTGCTAAATTGATAAAACTCCGGATTTTTACCAAACGATTGCGCATACATTCTTGAGGCTTGCGCATCTGCCTCCCCCATAATTTTTTGCGCCGTTTTATAGGCAGTCGCTAAAATTTCTTCGCGTTGACGATCCGCGTTGGCGCGAATTTTTTCACCCTCTGCACTACCGGTGGAACGCAACTCATTAGCGACGCGATTGCGTTCCGCTTTCATACGGTCATATACCGACGAGTTGATGCTCTCGATGTAATTCACACTTTTCAGACGAACGTCAACCACTTTAATGCCAACATTAGCCGATTCATCTGCGACTTTTGTACTGATGGCCGTCATTAGCAGCGCGCGATCGCTTGCGATCACTTGATTAACTGTGCGCTTGGTGACTTCCTCGTTTAAAGCCGCTTTTACGATTTGTAAAAGACGGTCCTCGGCACGCGCTTGGTCACCTGAAAAACTGATGAAGAATAAACGGGGATCCGCAATGCGCCATTTGATAAAGCTGTCAATCAAAATATTCTTTTTTTCAGCGGTAATAAAACGGTCGTTTTCCGCCGCATCAATGGTTTGAATCCGTTGATCTAAAACATACGCGGTTTCAAAAGGGCGCGGCAATTTAAAGTTCAACCCGGGTTCGCTGACGATGCGTTTGACTTCACCCAGTCCGAAAATAATGACGGTGTCGCGCTGATTCACCATAAAAATGGTTGACCAAAAAAAACTCAACACAATCGCGAGTAAGACTAAATTGGGAATCAAACGTTCCCGTCGAAAAAATTTAACCGTCATAAAAGACCTCTGAAAAAATTCAAAAAAGGGTGCGTCGGACAAAGCTTTTATCAACGCACCACACTAATGATTACCTTAATTCACGCAATCGCTCTTGCCCCAGATCGCGACCTGTGCCATTGCCTACTGCTGGAGCGATTGTGTTGGGCACGACTTTTGCTGCGCCTGTCGCATCACTAGTCGCAGCGTTTTCTTTCATGATTTTGTCGAGCGGCAAATACAATAAATTATTGCCTTGCTTAGATTCGACCATCACTTTGGTGACGTTGGAGAACACCTGCTGCATTGTTTCTAAATACATCCGTGAACGTGTTACTGCCGGCGCACGTTGGTATTCGGCGACCACTTGGTTAAATCGTTCTGCGTCGCCTTCGGCGTTACCGACTACGCGCGCGCTGTAACCTGCGGCATCTTCTA
>JAVKMA010000055.1:0-8560 GCA_031538685.1 Burkholderiaceae bacterium
AAAGGCCAAGAGCTATCCAATTTATCCTTGAATGAATTGCGCGTATTTTCATCAATGATTGATGCTGATGTGATGAGCTGTTTAAGTTTGAAAGGCGCGATGATGAGTCGTAATCATGTTGGAGGCACTGCGACGGTCATTCAAGCAGTTAAAAAATGGCGCAATGAAATATAAATATTCCTCACATTAATCAAATGGGCTTATCATTTAATTGGCGCATATTACAAAAATTATTACACCCACATCTGGTGTTAACAATGACCCAGAGTGTTTTTCTGGCGGTTTTTACGGGCGTGCTGAGCACTTTAATTGGTGTCGCGTGGCTAGTATCGGATGAGCGTGTAGGGTGGTTCCAGCACAACCAATATCAATTTGTCGCGGCACGGCTGGAACAATTTGTTGATGCATACACCGATTCGCCCGATGAACAGCGCGATGGGCTAATCGAGGCCGCCTATAAATTTGGCATTGTGGTGCGCCCCGCGAATTCACTGGATTTGTTGCGTGTCGTGCCTAATTCGCCCTTATCAGATGCGCTGGATAATTTGCTGGCGCCAGACCATTCGGTTGCCTCTCTATGGGTTGACAACTGCATGTCAATGTTACCGGCGAAACGAGCCCAAGAAATTGCGGACGAGTGGCGTTTGAATAGCTTTTTAAATCCATTTCGTTTGGCGCAGCCTCGTGTTTTCCCAGTTCCGGTGTGCGAAGGTTTACTGGTCGCCATTGACGACGATCTGATTTTGAACATTTCAGCTTTGATAGAACGGCGACCGAACGGTGTTTTTTCCTATTTACCGTATGAATTACCTGAAAACGTCGTGTTGTGGGGAATTGTGTTAATTCTGTTTTTACTTTTGTTGTCTTACTCAATTGCGCGCATGACCATGGCGTCGGTACGTCAGTTGTCGCAGGCGGCTCAAGACTTGGGACATAATTTGCAACGTCCGCCCATTCCAGTCAAAGGCGGGAAAGAGATTCGTCAAGCAATCAATGCATTTAACACGATGCAAGCACAAATTCAAAATCAAGTCAAAGATCGTACAGAAATGCTTGCCGCGATAACACATGATTTGCAAACGCCTTTGACACGTTTGCGCTTGCGTTTAGAAAAAGTCAAAGATGACTCCTTACAAACTCAGTTGATTAACGATTTAGCGGGGACTCAAAAAATTGTTGAAGAAGGTTTAGCGTGGGCGCGTAGCCGGTCTGTCATGAATACGCAAAAAATTAACTTGTCTGAAATGCTATTGGCCATTACTCATGACTCTCAAGAGTTAGGTTTAGATGTAAGTTTGATTCAAAAGGCTACTATGCCGCCAATGTTTGTGATGGGTAACGCTACTGCATTGCAAAGAGCACTACAAAACATTTTAGATAACGCCTTGAAATATGGTGAATTGGCAAGAGTTGAGTGTCACTTGAGTAAAAACGAGGTTGAGGTGACTATTGATGATGTCGGTCAGGGAGTGCCCGAAAGTGCGCTTGAAGAAGTGTTTAAACCTTACTACCGATTAGAACAATCGCGTTCGCGCGAGACCGGCGGTAGTGGTTTAGGTTTGTCGATTGCGCGAAATTTTGTCGAAGCAATGGGTGGCAGTTTGGTGTTAAATAATCGAAGTGAAGGGGGATTACGGGCAACTATTCGCCTTCAACGCACATAATCAGTCGTAAGCGGATATTTTTCTTGACTAATGGTGGTGTTTTTCAAGATAATCAGTGGCTTTTGTTGATGAAGCCTTAGGTTGAAGTCTTAGGTGGATTTTTCAGGGTGTTTATTTAGCGTGCTTACACGGGGCAATCATTTAGTAGTGGGTGCGCAAGTGTGATCTTGTGATAGGTTTTGTTACTGTCACGTTTTTTGTTTTTTTTGAAAGAGAATTTTTATGGCAACAGGTACAGTTAAGTGGTTCAACGACGCAAAAGGCTTTGGTTTCATTACTCCTGATGATAATTCTGAAGATTTATTTGCGCACTTCTCCGCAATTCAAATGAATGGCTTTAAAACCCTGAAAGAAGGGCAAAAAGTTAAATTTGATGTGACTGAAGGCCCAAAAGGTAAACAGGCATCAAATATTCAAGCCCCTTAAGTTTACTGATAGCGTAGTAATTTACGTGATTAAAACCCGACTTCGGTCGGGTTTTTTTATGGATAAAATTTATTCACCGTATTTATTCACCATACTTTGACTCTGTTTTGAGGATTTTATGTACTACCACATTCGCGCCTTAACCGATAAGCATTTATTCGAAATTACGCTATCTCTTGAGCTTGAGCGAACTGCCCCGAGCGCGCACATGATTTTGCGTATGCCTCAGTGGACGCCGGGCAGTTATCTGATGCGTGCATTTGCAAAAAACATCGTAACCTTGGATGCGCGCTGTAATGGCAAACCTGCGCTTTTAAACCGCATCGATACCCATACTTGGTCGATGCCAAATCCGGGGAGCTGGGAAATCACTTATCAGTTGTTTGCATGGGATGCTTCGGTGCGGGCAATAGAGTTGTCGCGCAGTGGTGGCTTTATTAATGGTTCGGCTTTGTTTTTGTCATGTGATGGCTTGATGGATCAAGCCCATTACCTGCATATTGAAAGCCCTAATCCTGCGTGGCAATTAGCCACGACAATGTCAGTGGGCAAGGTTGATTCACAAGGTTTTGGCGCCTATAGCGCCGTAAATTACGATGAATTGATTGATCACCCTTTGTTAATGGGCGCGCTGAAAACACTCAACTTTAGTGCAGCAGGAGTGCCTCATCAAATGGTGATCGCGCACGAGCCGGAAGTTGAACCACAATTTGACGCACCACGCTTAATAGAGAATTTAACGCGGATTTGCAGTACGCAAATTCATTTTTTTGGTACTCCGGCGCCAATGCCCCAATACCAGTTTTTATTGCGTTTAAAAGACCAAGGTTATGGAGGTTTAGAACATCGCAGCTCCAGCGCATTGGTGAGTAGTCGTGATGCTTTGCCCAGCGATGGTCATTTGAATCATGCACAAAAACAGTTTATGGGCCTGTGCAGTCACGAATATTTTCATACCTGGTGGGTGAAGCGCGTTAAGCCGCAAAAATTTATTCCTTACCCGCTTAATCACGAAACTTGTACTAGCTTGTTGTGGGTTTTTGAGGGCTTCACCAGTTATTACGATGATTTGATGTTATTACGCAGTGGCGTGATCTCTCAGATTGAATATTTTGAGATATTGAGCGAAAGCATTAATCATTGCTTTAATTTACCCGGTAGACGTATTCATTCATTAACGGCGTCTAGTTTTGAGGCGTGGATTAAGTTGTATCGTCCGGATGCAAACTCATCTAATAGCCAAGTGAGTTATTACCGCCAAGGCAGTCTCGCCGCCTTGGCAATCGATTTGCGCTTGCGCAGCGAATCTAAAACCAATTTAGACGAAGTTGTACAGGCCTTATATCGTATTTATGGCGATGGTTTGACTGGTTTGGCTGAATCAGGTGAAGCAGGTCTGTGCGCGCATTTAGAGCGAATGAGCGGCTTAGATTGGAAAGTTTTTTTTGCGCACTATATTGATGGAACGACCGAATTACCCTTTACCGAACTGTTACCCCGTTTTGGCTTAAGTTTGAGCCAGTCTGTTCGCGCATTAGATCTGGGGCTGGCAACAAAGAATCATGGTGAAAACTTGATTATTAAAACGGTAGCCTCGGATAGCGTTGCCGAACAAGCGGGCTTAGCGCCTGAAGATGTATTACTTGCGGTTAATTCGATACGTGTGACAAGTAAAAATATCAAAAAAATACTGACACCCTATCAATGGGGTGAAAAAATTTCAATTACGTTTTTTCGAGACGATGTGCTCAAACATAGTGATGTTGTGATTGACGCGCCAGTATTGTTTGATTATTCGGTATCAATAGCAAGTCTAAATTTATCTACGCCATCTCCCTTGAGCGCATTGAATGCCTGGTTACACGGTTAAATCACTGAATGCTTGCGCGGCAATAATTTTTTAAGGCATCTATTCTTTATGCGAATTTTTTTTGCGGGAACCCCTAGTTTTTCAGACTCGATTTTGCGCGCTTTAATTGATGCGAATCATCAAGTTGTCGGCGTGTTGTGCCAACCAGATCGACCATCGGGGCGATATTTACAGTTACAAGCTTGTCCAGTCAAAATGACGGCACAAAGCCATTCGATTCCGGTGTGGCAACCCCACAGTTTGCGCCTTAATGGCAAATTTTCAACCGAAGCGCAGATTGCACATGAGGCGATTGCAAGTGCACGAGCAGAATTGCTTATCGTAGTGGCTTATGGTTTAATTTTGCCGCAATCTTTATTGGACTTAGTTCCAGCGTTGAATATACATGCATCTTTATTGCCGCGTTGGCGCGGTGCAGCGCCGATTCAACGTGCGATTCAAGCGGGTGATACTGAAACAGGCATTGCTTTGATGCAAATGGATGCTGGATTAGATACCGGACCTGTATGGCGACAAATTGCATTGCCTATTGGGCCAAACGATACAACGCAAACTTTGCATGATGCTTTAGTGCAATTGGGAATTCATAGCTTATTAGATTTTTTGCCGCATTTACATAACAGCACCGCTATTCCTCAAGGTAGCGCAGGGATTACGTATGCTGAAAAAATTACTAAAACTGAAGCACAATTGAATTTTGCTTTGCACGCAGAGAATTTAGCGCGCTGTGTACGCGCATTTAACCCTGCGCCAGGTGCTTTTTTTATGGATCAAGGTCAAGTAATCAAAGTGTGGCAATCGTGTTTTGATGATGTGCAACACGATAAAGTGGCTGGAATGATACTGGGATTAGAAGATAAGGTGCTGTGGATTGCCTGCGGAGCGACTGGGCGAGGGCGTTTAGGCTTGATGACGCTGCAACGCGCCGGAGGTAAGCGTTTAGCTGCGATTGATTTTTTACGAGGATATCAATTTCAAACACCTACCATTGCTCAAGGTTAAGCAGAATTTGTTCTGTTGAACGAATCGGTTCAAAACCTTTTTCAATTGGTGCGCACAGATAATTTTCAGCTAATAAATACAAAATAGGATTGCTACCCCAATTAGTGAGTGCCTGCCAATTGGGTGCGCTACTGAATATCCATTCAGGATTGTTAGCGCGTTGCAGAATGTAGCCATAAATTTTGAATTCTTGATTGACGCAACTAATCCCCACCAAAGTCGTATTAGCAACATTGTTGTTGGACAGAGAAACTAGAACAAAACGCGTGATGTTATCGCTATCGACGCTGATTTGCGTTGGGTCGATGAAGTGCGTCAAGCTGGTTGAACCTTGCGTATCAATTTTTAATAAGCGTGATTTTTGCGGGATGAGTGGTGTATTTGGAATAATTTCATTCAAAATCGCGGCATTCGTCGGCGGCATCTGTACGATGTTAAGCATACATAAAACGCTAATGAATAGGGCAAATAATTTGCGGCGAGATAAATCAAAGTTCATGGTTAACTGCGCTTACGCCCATTGGCGAGACGGTTGAGATAAAAATTGGGTAAGGGTTGGGGTTCTTGATCAAGAAAACGTACTAACTCGTTGAGTGCGCTTTCATAAACTTCTCTTTTGAATTCAACAACTTGCTCCAAGGGTGACCAATAGTCTGACCAACACCATGCGTCAAATTCAGGTTTGTCAGATCTGCGAATGTTGACATTAGTTTCTGAACCGACTAGGCGAAGTAAAAACCAAATTTGTTTTTGGCCACGAAAGCAACGCGTATCGCGCCGCCGAAACTCGTTAGGCACATCATATCGCAACCATTCGCGTGTGCGGCCAACGATGTGTACATGCTCAGGTAACAATCCAACTTCTTCATTGAGCTCGCGGTACATCGCCGTTTCAACCGATTCTCCACGATTAATTCCACCTTGGGGGAATTGCCAAGAGTCTTGTTGCGCGCGCTTTCCCCACCACACTTGGTTATTGCGGTTAAGTACAATAATACCGACGTTAGGGCGATAACCTTTTCGATCTAGCATTGCAGTTTGGTGCAACTGGTTAGGTAAGAGTTAATAGGACGCACTTACAAAACTTGTGCAATGGATTGTGTGACTTGATCAAAGTTTTTATGGTTCAGCGCAGCAATACAAATTCGACCAGAATCCAAACCATACACCGCAAATTGATCGCGCAAAGTTTGCATTTGTACCGCACTCAACCCGCTATACGAAAACATTCCGCGTTGCTGGTTAATGTGATCAAATGAACCTTTCTCTGTGAGAAAATCAACTAATTTTTGACGCATTACTTTGATGCGTTGGCGCATGGTGGCGACTTCGTCAAACCACTCCGCACGCAATGTAGGGTCGTTTAACACGATAGATACCAATTGCGCACCGCATGAAGGTGGATTGGAGTAATTGGTACGAATAATGCGTTTTAGTTGTGATAAAGCACGAAGGGCTTCGTCTTTGTCGTGACAAACCACTGACAGTGCGCCAATGCGTTCGCCGTATAGCGAGAAAGATTTGGAAAAAGAATTTGCGACTAATACCGGACTGATACTGTCGGCAAAAGCCCGCACTGCATGAGCATCTTCTTCAACCCCATCAGAAAAACCTTGATAGGCCAAGTCTAAGAAGGGAACCAAAGCGCGCTTTTTGCATATCGAAATGACTTCTTGCCATTGGGCGGATGTTAAATCTGCGCCTGTTGGGTTGTGGCAGCAGGCGTGCAACACCACGATAGCACCCGCAGTCGCTTTTTCGAGCGATGCGCACATCCCCAAAAAATCAACACCACGAGTGGTGCTGTCGTAATAGGCGTATTCCTTGACGGCAAAACCGACCGACTCGAACAGTGCGCGGTGGTTTTCCCATGATGGCGTGCTGATCCAGATTTCTTTACTATCGTTAAACCGCGCTAAAAAATCAGCGCCGATTCGCAAGCCGCCAGTCCCGCCTAAGGTTTGCACAGTCACGATGCGTTTTTGTTCAATCGCCTGATGAGTTTTGCCAAACACTAGGGCCTGTACTGCGGAATCGTAACTCGATAAGCCATCGATTGGTAAATAGTTGCGCGGCGCCGCAGCTGTATTCAGTTGATCCGCAGCTTTTCGAATACAGTTGAGTAGGGGTAATTTTCCATTTTCATCAGAATACACGCCAACGCCTAAATTGATTTTATGTGCACGCGTGTCGGCTTGAAAAATTTCTGTCATGCCCAGAATTGGGTCTTTAGGCGCCAGCGGGATCGCCTGTAAAAAAGAGCTTGTTGGCATTATTTGCTTAACATTGAAAAAGAGAATGACGTATTTTAGTCGAGAGCAGAGAGTGACCAGATTATCCTTGGAATCAGTAGATGTGTTTCGTGCGCAAAACCATTGTTTCTAGTGGGTTACAGCGGCAGGAAAAATTTGTTTAGTTCTTAGTCGTCTTATTGTCAAATGTCAGCTAGCGTGACAGTCGTCAAACAATCTTGACCTAGAATGTTCTCCTCTTTTGTAAATTCATTCCTTTATTGATTTTGTATGAGTATTTTTAATTTGCATCAGCCTTATCAACCTAAAGGTGATCAGCCTAAAGCAATTGAACAATTGGTCGAGGGAATTGAAGATGGTTTGAAATTTCAAACTTTATTGGGTGTGACTGGTTCCGGAAAAACTTTTACGATGGCTAACGTAATCGCGCAGATCGGACGTCCAGCCTTGGTCTTCGCTCATAACAAAACTTTAGCAGCGCAGTTGTACAGTGAATTTCGTGAGTTTTTCCCCACCAATGCAGTGGAATATTTCGTCAGTTATTACGATTATTACCAGCCCGAAGCTTACGTGCCACAACGCGATTTGTATATCGAAAAAGATTCGGCAATTAACGATCACATCGAGCAAATGCGTTTGTCTGCGACTAAGTCCTTATTAGAACGACGCGATGTGATTATTGTCGCAACGGTTTCAGCGATTTACGGGATTGGTAATCCCAGCGAATATCACCGCATGATCTTGACTTTGCGTTTGACTGATCGGGTACATGTGCGTGATGTGATCGCGCGTTTGATTCAAATGCAATACCAGCGCAACGATATTGATTTTGATCGTGGAACCTTTCGGGTACGCGGAGATGTTTTGGATATTTTTCCAGCGGAAAATTCAGATCAAGGGATTCGCATCGAGTTTTTCGATGACGAAATTACCAATCTGTGGTTGATTGATCCTTTGACCGGTAAGGCGCAACAAAAAATTTCACGCTTTACGGTTTATCCCAGCTCGCACTTTGTGACGCCGCGCGACGTGGTGGTGAGGGCGATTGAGACGATCAAAATCGAGTTGCGTGAACGGATCGAATATTTTCAAAAAGAAAACAAATTGGTCGAATGTCAACGCATTACCGAACGAACGCGCCATGATTTAGAAATGATGCAAGAAGTCGGCTTTTGTAAAGGGATTGAAAATTACTCGCGCCATTTAACCGGCGCTAAACCAGGTGATCCGCCGCCGACTTTAGTCGATTATTTACCGGCTGACGCATTGATGTTTATTGATGAGTCGCATGTGACTTTGGGACAGTTAGGCGCGATGTATAAGGGCGATCGTTCACGTAAAGAAAA
>JAVKMA010000056.1:0-2174 GCA_031538685.1 Burkholderiaceae bacterium
ATCATGATTTGTGAAATCCGCGATTTAGAGACCGCACAAATTGCGGTACAAGCGTCATTAACGGGGCATTTAGTGTTGGCCACTTTGCATACCAACGACGCTAGCGCGGCGGTCACACGTTTGGTTGATATGGGCGTTGAACCGTTTTTATTGGCGTCAAGTTTGTCGGGCGTACTGGCGCAACGCTTGGTGCGAAAACTGTGTTCGCATTGTAAAAAACAAGATGAACATGGTGAATACGAAGCGATCGGTTGCCGTCAATGCGGCGGGGTGGGCTATACCGGTCGCTCAGGGATTTATGAATTATTAGAAATTGATCAAAGCATTCGCAATTTGGTTCACAACAAAGCCAGCGAACATGATGTCCGTAACGCTGCTGTTCAAAATGGAATGGTGACGATGCGCGAAGACGGTGAACGTTGGGTTAAATCGGGCGCGACCAATCGTGCAGAAATTATTCGTGTCACACGAGATTAAGGGCTGACTCAGTTATGGTTAAACATTGCAAAATTTATAGCGTCATTCTGGTCGGTTCATCAATCTTGCTTTCTGCCGCAATATCAGCTCAAGGCCTGTCCGATAAGCAAGTTATGGGCGAAGTCAAAACGGCGTTAAAAAGCACTGTTGAAGCTAATTTTGATCAGGCTTTAATTAAAAAAAATAAATGGTATTTTTCTTGGGGTTACAGTCGGCAGCAGTATGCGCCCTCGGATATCCACGTTTCTCAACCAGGTTTGGGCAATGACTTTACGGTGCATCAAGTCAAAGCCAGCGACTTTCCCACTGATTTACAAGGCACCATAGACTCTATTATTAGCCTAGATATAACGGGTCCACAGGAAAACATTCGGGTGGGCAAATTCATGAATCCAGAGGAAAACTTTGCGCTTGAGTTTTCACTGGATCACAGTAAATACAACACCGACATTGGTCAAACCGCAAGGGTGACTGGCACGATTGATAACAAGTCCGTTGATACGCGAATGGTGTTGAGTGATCGCGACTTTCGTTATAACTTACACAATGGTTTGAATCACCTGATGGTGAACGCGGTGTGGTTCAAACATTTAGCAGGGCCAGAGAAAAAACCTGGCGATTTACAGTTGCTTAGCCGCTTGGGCGCTGGTATTTTGTTGCCGCACGCAGACAATACCATTTTGGGTAAAGACAATCAAGTTGGCCCCAAAGGCAAGAATGTATGCTGTTTCGCCAGCAATGATTGGTGGCAAGTGAATGGTTGGACGATCGGGACTGAGGTCGGTGTGCGCTACACGATTTACAAATCAATATTCTTAGAACTTACCGCAAAAATCGCGTATGGCGAACTGCGCGGTGTACCTGTTTATCAAGGGACGGCAAGTCAAAATATTTGGATGGCGGAACAAGTCTTATCGACCGGTTTTGTTTTTTAGATCAGGCGGACCCAAGCATCAAGTGATCAGTGTGACGGAAATCAACACATTACAGCCTCATCAGGGCTAGCATCCAGGGTTTATATAATGTAGGGCTAACTTACAGATCACTGATCCTGTCAAGCACCTCCGTAATTGGATTTTTCTCCCTTCTTGTTTTTGTTACGACCAACCAAAACACGGGTTGGGTTTATTATTTTTGATAGATTAAAAAATGAATTTCATAAAAATACTAAAGTTATTTTTGTCTTTGGCATTCATGTGTTTTGTGCTCGCAGCACAAGCACAAAACATTCAATTCTCAGATACTGATGCAAAAAAGATTGAACTCAATAAACCTACGACTGCGGCTTATTTTCACAACATCAAGTTGAATGATGATTATATTGATGATTTCTGTTTTGTTGAATATGATTACAGTAAATTAAATTGCTCACTTTCTAAAGATGGATTTTGGGGGAAAGAGAATATCAGCGTTGCATTCAAAAATATCGGCTGGAAAGACAGCTATATGATGGCTGATATTAATGGCGATGGATACACTGATTTTTGTCAATTAGTATACAGATGGACTCAGTTGGAATGTTATACGACCAGCGTTAAAAACGGTAAAACAAGCATAGATTATGCGTTTACATCAGATGCTGGTATGTCAGGGGGGTATATTGATGGAGGTTGGCCAGGCTATCGATGGTTGGTTGATGTTAACTTGGATGGACGTGCGGATTTTTGTAGAATTATTTCTAAGTACTTTTTTTCGTG
>JAVKMA010000057.1:0-1835 GCA_031538685.1 Burkholderiaceae bacterium
ACTGTGAAGAAAGCGAAGCGGTCAAATTCTTTTTCAAAATTCCACGTGGCTTCAAAATTCCTACGGCTATTGGGAACTACTCACCCGATTGGGCTGTGGTGTTGGAGCGTGATAACAAGTTGTATTTTGTGGCTGAAACCAAGAGTACACGCGATCCCGACAAACTGCGCGGCGCAGAAAAATTGAAAATCCGTTTGGGATCACAGTTTTTTGAGGCTCTAGATAGCGGCGTGAAATACAAGTTGGTTCTTCAAGCCGAAGATTTGATCGAGCCGCTACAACCAAATCAGGCGCAAGAGAGTTAGACGCAAGAGATTTAGACGAGAATGCAAGCGCCGCTTCGCCGAATAAGAGGGCCTTGCCAGTATCGACGCTTATAATCAAGCTCACTAGCTTAGTCAGTTAAAAACACAGGCAAAATGGCAATCATGCCGGGTGTTATTTCTTGCGCTTTGGATTAAAAAATATGTCTGGGAGTATTGCGCTCTCGGGCTGGATTGGAGAGTTGTTCATTATGGATTTTGCGCTTTGGTGGCTATTGGCCGTTCCCATCCTATTCACTTTGGGTTGGTTGGCCGCGCGGATTGATATCCACTATTTAATTAAAGAAACCCGTCAACTGCCGGCCAGTTATGCGCGCGGCGTTTTACAGCTAATTCAAGGCGCCCCTGATAAGGCCATCGACAGCTTGGTCGAAGTCTTGCGCAACGAACCTGAATCAGTTGATATGCATTTTGCCTTGGCGCATTTATTGAGACGACGTGGTGACACGGCGCAAGCGATCGCGCTGCATCAAAATTTATTAAAACGTTCGGATTTATCGCTTGCGCAAAGTGCGCAAGCGCAATACGAATTGGGTCAAGATTTTATGAAAGCCGGTTTGCTTGATCGCGCCGAAGAATGCTTTGTACGCTTGCCTGCCCACGATTTTTCTCGTGAAGCGCGTTTGGCTTTGATCGAAATTTACCAACGTCAAAAAGACTGGACCGGTGCCATTAAAGTCGCCGAACAATTAGAGCGCATGGGCGTCGCTAATCAACAACAAAAAATAGCCCATTTTTATTGTGAATTGGCGCAAGACGAACTGGTACAAAATCGCGTGCACGAAGCCGTGCAAAGCTTACAGCAAGCGCGTGCGATCAATCGTGGCTCTGTGCGCGCTAACATGATGTTGGGTGATTGTTGGCAATTGTTAAAACAACCGCAACAAGCGATTGATGAGTGGTCGCAAATTGAACAACAAAATTTGGCTTACTTGGGTTTAGTGGCGGCACGTTTGATGAGCGCGTACCGCGAGATTGGACGCGCATCCGAAGGTTTAAACCTATTGCAAAATTATTTACAAGAACATTTTTCAGTTGATGTATTGTTGGTGTTATTCGCCGAAAAACAAAAGCACGGCGATCTGACCCAGAACCTAATCTGGATGCGTACCATCTTGATGGGGACGCCCAGCTTATTGGGTGTCGATCAACTGTTGCAATTGCATTTATCAAATTCCGCTGTCACGACGTATACCGAAACGGTGCGCGATGATTTACAACTGTATCGTCAACAAATTCAAAACCTGATTCAAACCCTGTCGCGTTATAAATGCACGCATTGTGGATTTAAAGCGCGGCAGTTTTATTGGCAATGCCCAGGCTGTCAAAATTGGGATACAACCCAACCCTATCGCATCGAAGAATTATTAATTTTGCAATGAGTGAACACGACAATCTTGATTCTCGTCTACGCATCCGTCCGTCTGGGCTTGCGCAAACGCGCGTGTTAGTAATGGGCGATGTGATGCTTGATCGCTATTGGTTTGGTGAGGTCAATCGAATTTCACCCGA
>JAVKMA010000058.1:0-4917 GCA_031538685.1 Burkholderiaceae bacterium
GAAGTACTTCAATGATCTGGGTGCGGACAATGTCCTGGCCAAGGCGGGCCTGCTGGCGGTCACGGTAGGCAACAGCTGCCTTTTGCGCCTCGCTCTGGGCCAGCACCGCATCAGCCGTGCTGAACAGGGTGAGCTGGGCCGTGATGGCGTAATCCACGATGACCGGGTCAAGCACATTGACCTGGTCGGTCAAAGGGCGCACGCGGTCGGCATTGCAGGCGGCCAGCACAGCGGCCTTGACGGCGGCGCTGGGCAAGCCAGTCTTCACCAGCGGGTGGAGGTTGACCACGCCAGGGGTAGGCGACACCACGGCCACGTCGATGATGTCCTGGTGCGCCGACAGCGCATAAAAGCGGTATGCACCGACCGAACCCGCATTGCTGAATTGTTCAGGGGCCAGAACGATGCGCTCTTTCAGATGCTCATCGTCTTCCTCTTCGGCACCACCGGCAGAGGTGGTGATGTTTTGCACCGTGTCCACCGATAAGCCGGGCAGCGAGCTGGACAAGGTTTTGATCTGCCCGGCCACAAAGCCATTGCCATTGACACCAGCCTGGGTGCAAGCCGCCTCAACGTCGATGCTGAGCGTTCCAGGCGGTACCGTGGTTTGTGTCAGGCAAGCAAACGAAATCTCGCCACCCTCGACCACCGTGCCTTGAGGCAGCAGCGTGGCGCTGATTGGTGCCGGATTGAAAGTGAAGCGCAGCGTGGTGCGGGCCTTGACGGCATCCAGTCGGCCCACGCCGATGTTCTCGCCCAGGTAGTCCAAGATCGGAGCGCGACTGTAGCGCACCAGGTTGAGCTTGGCCGCATCTTGCACTGCCTCGCGCATCAAACTCTCGCGGTAGGCGATCACGTCCACCAGGATGCGCTCGACTTGGGCGGGGTACAGCGTCTTGCCGGTCAGCGCTTCATATTGGCTGACCATCTGTTGCGTTACCCCTTGCGGGTCACGCACGACAAAATCCGGCTCTGGTAGCAGGCGATCAAGCAGGCTCATCGTGCCTCCTGCCGGGCCGCCCCAACGGGGGCACACGCCCCCTCGGGGGGCAGAGAGCGAAGCGAACGTGGGGGTCTCATTTAGCCACTCCAAGCGCGAGGTTGGTAACAAAGGATTCTTCGGCCACGCCAGCGGCAAACTTCCACTCGATCACGCAGGCCAGGGCGGCCCAATCGCCAAGCCGGGCCGCCCCAAGGGGCGATTGCGCCCCCTCGGGGGGATGGGGGTCGTCCGTCGCCACCAGGCTGACAGTGACCTTCACCACCTCAATGCGCGGCTCCCACTCACGCAGCGCATTGACCGCCTCGCGCACGATGTGCGGACGGGCGCTGTTGACGGGATAGTCGATGTACAGGTGCAGGTTGCTGCCGAACAAAGGGCGGTGCGGATCACTGCCCTTGGGCGTGGTCAGGATGATGCGGATGCACTGATCCACATCCTGGATGTCCGTCACCAGCTCGCCCAAGCGGTCGCTGGCCAAGCCCGAGGCGTGGCCGTCCACCTGGCTTGACAGCGCAGGCTGGAAAAAGCGATTGGGCAGATTGTTGATGTCTGAGGTGATCATGTTACGTATGATCGCCTCATGGCGCTAAAGCGACGAGTAAAAGGCTTTAGTTTTGAGCAGGGGTCGTAGCGGCACTGCTGCCCTGCGCGGTGTGATGATGATTACCCAAATCAATACCGGCAACAGTTTTCACGGATTTAGCTTTGATATCGCCCTGGATAGCCAGATCGCCCTGTACGGTCACGTTGCCTTGGATGGTCGCCGCGCCGCCACCAGAACCTGCCATACCGCCCTGATAGGCCAGCAAACCCTCTACGACCAATTGGCCGGTGCAAGTGGCCACAGGCGTATCCAGTGTGATGCTCGTCGCTTTCACAGTGACAGCACCGCCAGCCGTGAGGTTTACAGTAGCCACAGGCGTATCCAGTGTGATGCTCGTCGCTTTCACAGTGGCAGCACCGCCAGCCGTGAGGTTTGCAACACCTTTGCACACCACGTTCATGGCCCCGTTGCTGCGGTCGTACTCAAAGGAGCCGCCGTCCTTGAACTGGACGCGAAACTTATCGGCACTGGCCACGGGTGGCGTGTCGGCTTCGGAATAGATCGCACCCACGATGCAGCCATCTTCCATGTTGCAGTCCATCAGGCAGGCCACGTGCTCACCGATGTCCAGCGTCCAGATCACCTTGTCGTCTTGGGTCTTGTGGTGGATCACCGGAAGCCAAGCGGTTGCCAGCCCATCTAGATCGTCGAAGCGCACCCGGCAAAAGCCCGGCTTGGCGGCAGAGACGACACCCTGCTTGTAGGTCACGCCGCCTGTGTTCATTGTTTGGCTCCCTGCGCTGGATCGCGCACGCGCTTCAGTTCCACCTCGGTGGAATAGCCCGAGCTGCGCGAGAAGCGGTGGCGGCTCTGGGTGATCGTGTATTTGCCGTCCATGCGGCCAAAGCCGGTGAGCTGCGCATTGACCCCGGCCATCAGCTTCACATTGCCAAACAGGGTCAGGCTTGCGCCGGTTTGGTCTTCATTGGCACGGTCAATCGCAGCGTCAGCCTTCAGTCGGACCTGCTGGTCGTTCTCGGCACGCACGTTGATCTTCAGCTCATCGGCACTACGCTGATTGGTCTTGGCTTCGGCATCCTTGATCTTGCGCTTGCGAGTACGCTTGGCGTGCGGGTCGTGATAGCTCACAGTGGCCGATGCCACCACGCCCTGAATCTTGTCGCGGAAGTGGTAGCTGCTCACATCCGTGCGGTCGATCAGCATGGTTGGCTTGGCCTCTTTCAGCGCCGAGCGCTTGAATAAGCACAGCTTGCTGCCACGCACCGAGAAGCTGTAGCCATACTCCTCGGACACGCGCTTCAGGAAAGTCAGGTCGGTTTCGTAGGCCTGGGTGACACGGCTGATCTTGATCTGCTCAATCTTGCCCGTGAGCTGCATCTTGTTGCGCCTGGCAATGGTGGCCGCAATGTCGGCCAGCGTGGTGTCCTCATAGGCGCGACCGTTGCGGGTACGCACGCTGCGCTTCACGCCTGCGGCCAGCGCCTTGATGCGCACCACATCAGGCGGGCCGTCCAGCTCCACCTCATCGATCTCAAACTCGCCACAAGGCAGCAGCGGCGCATCTTCATAGCCGATCTGTACATTGACCTGGTCGCCATGCTGCGGATACCAGGCGTTTTGCCAACGACGATCAACATCCTCCAACACCAGCTCTACCGAGTCGCTTTCGCCCTCCATGAAGTCGGTGTAATTAACCTCAATCAGCGACGGCGTGATGTTGGCCGTGATGTCCTTGTTTTCGTACTTCACCACTACTTTGGGTCTGGCAACCCCTCTCTTTACTGTTTCCACGGCGGCAGTTCCTCCAGCTTTAGTTGTTGGTTTTGTTGCACCTCAGCCAGCGGCATGATGGGGATCAGTACCACTATGCCCGATGGCAGCGTGGCGCTAATGTTCAGGGCCGGGTTGGCTTCAATAATTCGGCCATAGGCGTGCGGGTCACCGTAATAGCGCCAAGCCAGCGTGTCCCAGCGTTCGCCAGCAGTGGTGATGTGTTCGATACAGTAAATGGGCTTCATTGGTTATTCTTATAGTGCATTCCGACAGACAGGAGCACCCGAGGCACGGGCAACAGGGGTCTTTTTGACCGTTTTGGCGGGTTTTTTCTTCGTGCCCATTCCCATTCCAGCGGCGGGTTTCTCAGCCGCCTCCGGCTCTTTGCGGGGCGTTTGCTCGGCCAGCACCTTGGGCTCAACATACTCGCGCAAGGTCAACTTGGCTTCGATCCAGATCGACGTGCCATCCGTCATCGTTTGCAAGGCGGTCACGGTCAACTCGGTGGGGACAAACCAGCCCTTGTAGTCGCCATTCGAGAACACCAGCGGCAGCGCCTCATGCTTGGCCACGGCGGCCTTGAGCTTGAGCAGCTCGCGCTCCGGGTCACAGAATCCTGCATGGAACACCAGGCTCCAAGTCGTCTCATCAAGCTTGTCACCCATCCATTGCAAGCGCGGCTTGCCTTCAATCAGCGCGTGCTCGGCGTAGTCCGCGCCGAACTTGAATTCCATGCCCTCGAAGTAGGTGATGAGGTCCAGTGCGATCTCGCCCAGCAAGGCGTGCTGATAGGTCGCACCGCGTGTGCGCGTCAAGTCTTGAGTAGTCGGAATCAATGGCATCAGAACGCTCTCCGTTGTTGGTCAGCCTGCAGACGGCGTAACATCTGCTCCAGCTCGCGCATCGACAACTGCATGCCCTCATTGAGCTGACCACGCACGTCGCCACCACCGGCACCGATATGAATGGTCGGCGCAAAGTGGATCGTCATGCCTGCCGCACCGACTGCCTGGACATGCGCGGCACCGTTGCCTTGGGTGCCCTGAAGCATCTGGTTGGCCTGCTTGACCCCAGCAAAGGCACTGCCGCTGGCAGCCACTGCGCCGGCCAGCGCGACACCGGCCATCTTGCCGACTGCGCCTTTCACACCAGGCACACCCTTCAGAATGCCGATCTGCGCCCCCTCGCCGATGTTGCTGCCAAAGCCCATAAAAACGCGGCTGGGGGATTTGATGCCCAAGGTGTCAGAGAACCATCCTTTGACGCTCTGGCCAAAACCGACGATGATGTCTTTGGCGGCGTTAAACTTATTCTTGACACCATTAACTAGACCGTCGATCAGCATGGCGCCAAAACCCGTGAAGTCCTTGGGCAAAGACACGCCAAACCAGGACATCACCCCAGCGAATGCCTTGTAAAACAACCCCAAAGGCGACCAATTGATGATCAGCTTGCCGATGCCGACAATGCCGCCATTAAACGCGGTCTTGACCTGTCCCCACACTTTGCCAAACCAGGCCGAGATCGGAGCCAAATTGCTATAGATCAGGTACGCGGCACCGGCGATTACCGTCAC
>JAVKMA010000004.1:0-7490 GCA_031538685.1 Burkholderiaceae bacterium
CCTGCTTTGCCGAGTCAACTTCAAGCGTCTGTTTTGGCGCCGTGTTTGGGGTGTTATAGCGCACGCGCGCGACCACCCGCAAAATACTGATCCGAGATTTTTTATCCAAAAAATATAAACTCAAAGGCACAATTTGATTCACACGTAAAGGTCTTGGAATACCAATCAAACGTAAATGAGCGCCACTCGCGTCTAAATGCACTACGCTATTAGCCGGAATCGGAATCGACTGTTCAAAAGGTGCAATCTCCGTTTTTTTATGCTGCGCTTGATCGGCCTCCAGACTTTGCTCATCTTGTAAAGGATAGTTGGAGAGACGCACACCCACTGCTATCGGCGTTTTTGCATCAAACAACTGTACCGCTTCGCTACTGATTAGCCGCAAGGACAGTACCGCCGTCGTTTGTCCCGTCAGGGTGGGCGTAAAACTCGCGTCTTCCACCACCACTGTAGCCTGCACCAATCCCGAAACAAGGATCGCCGACAGTACGAACAGTACAAACCGCGCGATCGGCAAAGCACGATAAAAAGACCGTGAAAATAATCGATTAAGGCGCATTGAACATGTCAATATCTAAAGTGCTTTGCGCAATCTGATTCCTAAGAATAGTTTCAATCACTTCGATTTTTAGAAAAAATAGGGTTTTGTCGTGCGCCAATCTATTGTTTTCCTGTAGTTGAATTTCAACAAGAACACCAGAGAGTACTTGTACAAAGCATCCTTAATTTTTGCGATGGTGGACGATACTGGGATCGAACCAGTGACCCCTGCCGTGTGAAGGCAGTGCTCTACCCCTGAGCTAACCGTCCTAATGACTACTGTACTAGCGATGCACTCTTAAAAATGAGTTTTTGATGCGCGATTCTAACCTTGTTAAGTAGGCAGAGGCGCTTATTCCAATAATTAAAAGAAGTATGTTGAGAATCACCAGGTAATTTCCCCCGCAAATTAAGAACAGTTAAAAGTAGAGACTCACGGTCTGAGGGCAGAAGGAGTATTGACCAACGAAGACAAGCAATTTAGCGATAGCCAAATCGGCTTGTCTTGAGACTAGGCGAGATGGCGACGCCCGTTAGCACGCCACGCAAAGAGCGCGGTATGAGCAGCGCCAATTAGTGCGCGGCGCGGCTTTATCGCGTAGCGTCCGTGTTGATGGATGGGTTGGGCGGTTTATTCACAACCGACTGCTTTTTTGTCTGAGCTAACCATTTCGGGGACGGTTCCGCCTCGTGCGAAAGGTTTTGCAGTGGGATTTTGCCGAATATTTTCTTCGTAAGCTACCAGGGTTTGGCCAAAAAAATGGCACGATCTTTCTTTTTCGTTAAGTTTGTAAGATGTCCAAGCCATGTTGTAATAGACGTTGGTTAGGGCATCGAAACGTTTCTCGTTAAGCACTTGTTTTTCAGCAATTACGTAGTAATCGAGAGCTTTTGAGTAGTACTCTGATGATTTTTGAATTCGATTTTCATTTGTGACCTTATCCCCGTTTACACCATAAAAATTTCCTCCCCAATCTAAATGGCGAACTACTGTATTTGAGCGAAGCAGGTCTCCATATTCACGATAAGCGTTCCCGAGTCCATGCGAATCATTTTGCTCTTTGTAGATAGCGATTGCTTCTCGGATTAAACGCTCTGCGGGGTAGGGTCGATTCTGTCTCATGAAGAGATCTTCTGCGTCATTTAGTTTAGTGAGCGGGTCTGAAGTCGAAAAAATACCTACGCCAGCACACCCTGCCAAAAGTAGCAAACCAGATAAGCTAATTAAAGCCAAATAATTGCGCATAGTTATTTTCTTAATCATGGTACTGGTCAAGGTGAGCATAACAAAATTGTCTCAAATAAGCGGTCAGTCACTTTTCATGAATCCATAAGATAAGCACAAGAAGCCCTAAAATATCAACTAAAGACATAAAGGCAGGTGTCAGTGAATACTGTGGACAAGAGAGGCTGAGTTTGCCACATCAGAGCCCGATTATCTGAATGCCGCTGTCGCTGTTGCTATCCTTGTTGCTGCCTCTAAAACCTATAACACCTAGCCCGTCGTATTGATGATATTCCGTACAACAAAGTGAATGATGCCAGACCAATGCCCCCCTTAAGCACTCTCTTAAGCACCCCCTTAAGCACTCCATTAAGGGCTGTCCAGCGTTTTGGATTTTTACTTATTCCTAATTTTTCACTCATCGCATTAAGCTCTGCGGTTGATCCGCTGCGTTTGGCCAATGCCGCGCTGATCACTTTGGCATCAACACCATTTAAGCGGTTGGCGTTGACGCGCCGTTCAATGTCGCGCATGTCTTGCAAGGTATGACCCAAATTCATCACGCCACGCTGACTGAACATGACGTTGTAGTTAAGGTCTTGTGACAAGCCTTCCCATAATTTGAGCGATTTTTCATACAAGGCGGTGGCTTCATCCCACAAATAATTTGATCGCACAATGGTAGTGTTGCGTGCCGTATTGCCACCGCCTAACCAGCCGCGCTCAACTACCGCGATATTTTTAATCCCATGTTCTTTGGCCAAGTAATACGCCGTCGCTAAACCATGCCCTCCCGCACCGACGACGACGACGTCGTAATGCGATTTCGGTTCGGGTGAGCGCCATTGCTTTTGCCAACCTTCGTGATAGGACATGCTGTTGCGCAGCAATGACCAAATTGAAAAGTGTTGCATGAGAGTCCCCCTATTCTCGTTAACGCGCTTAATTGACTGGCCTAATTAATAGGTTTAGTTGACCAGTTGATTGAATTGAGTAAATTGAGTACAGTCGGTATCAACACTCGACCACGTTGACGGCCAAACCGCCACGCGAGGTTTCTTTGTATTTTGTTTTCATGTCCGCGCCGGTTTCGCGCATGGTTTTAATCACTTTATCCAAACTGACGGTGTGCGATCCATCACCGCGCATCGCCATCCGCGAGGCATTGAGTGCTTTTACTGCGCCCATCGCATTGCGTTCAATGCAGGGAATTTGCACCCGACCACCCACCGGATCACAGGTCAATCCCAAGTTGTGCTCCATCCCAATTTCAGCCGCGTTTTCAACTTGCGCGGGGGTTCCGCCCAAAGCCGCAGTCAGCCCACCAGCGGCCATGGAGCAGGCCACGCCAACTTCGCCTTGACAACCGACTTCCGCACCTGAAATACTGGCATTCTCTTTGTACAACAAGCCAATCGCCGCAGCGGTCAGCAAAAAATTCAACACGCCTTGCTCATTCGCTCCTGGACAAAAACGTGTGTAATACATCAGCACTGCGGGAATCACACCTGCCGCACCATTGGTCGGCGCGGTCACGACCCTGCCACCAGAGGCGTTTTCTTCATTCACCGCCATTGCGTACAAATTAACCCAATCAATAATGGTCAACTGATCTTTCAATCCCGCTTCGGGTGCTTGAATCAAGCTGCGATACAAGTCAGGCGCGCGGCGACGTACTTTCATCGGGCCGTCCAACACTCCTTCGGTCTCGATACCGCGCTGTACACAGGCTTGCATGACCGTCCAAACTTGTAGCAACTGCTGGCGCAATTCAAGCTCGTTGCGCCACGCCAATTCATTACGCCACATGAGTTCGGCAATGCTTAAACCGTGCTCCGCACACAGCTTTAACAACTCATCGCCAGAATGAAAGGGATACGCCAGTGTCGTGCTGTCTTCAATCGCACTGGCCTGCACTTCTCCCTCGTGATTCACGACAAAACCACCGCCGACCGAGTAATAGGTTTTTTGGATCAACTCGGCCCCCGATTCATCAAAAGCGGTAAAGCGCATCGCATTGGGATGAAAGGGCAAGGCTTCGCGACGCAAAAAAAGCACGTCCGTGCGCTCCTCAAACGCAATCTGGTGCAGTCCCAACAGCGTTATCATTTTTTGTTCCCGAATCGTGGCTATCCGTGCTGGAACGTGTTGCGTTTCAACCAAATCGGGACGCTCACCCAACAAACCCAAAATCACAGCCTTGTCGCTACCGTGGCCCTTACCCGTTGCGCTCAAGGAACCATAAAACTCACAACGCACACGCCGTATGGCGTTCAATAATTCTGCTCGTTGTGCCGCCAAGACAAACAAACGCGCAGCGCGCATCGGCCCAACCGTGTGCGAACTGCTGGGGCCAATGCCAACCTTAAATAGATCAAAAATGCTCACCGCCATACTGGTTTACTCCTTACGCCCGTAGACCGGAAACCGTCGGGTCAAGGCTTGAACTTTGGTTCGAACTTGTGCCAGGTTGTCCGCTGAATCAGGAGCATCCAACACATCGGCAATTAAATTTGCGGTTAAGCGCGCTTCATCATCTTTGAAACCGCGCGAAGTCAAAGCGGGCGTACCAATCCGCACACCACTGGTGACCATTGGTTTTTCAGGATCGTTGGGAATCGCGTTTTTGTTAATCGTCATATGCGCTTCGCCTAAGACTGCTTCGGCACGCTTTCCGGTAATGCCTTTAGCGCGCAAATCAACCAACATCAAATGACTTTGCGTGCGCCCACTGACAATCCGCAAACCGCGCTCGGTCAAGGTTTGCGCCATGATGCTGGCATTTTTGAGTACCTGTTTTTGGTAGATCACAAATTCAGGTGAGAGCGCTTCTTTGAACGCCACCGCTTTGGCGGCGATCACGTGCATCAAAGGCCCGCCTTGCAAACCAGGAAAGATCGCACTGTTAATCGCCTTTTCGTGCTCTGGTCGCATCAAAATAATGCCGCCACGTGGCCCACGCAAACTCTTATGCGTCGTACTGGTCACAATGTCGGCGTGAGGAATCGGATTAGGATAAATTCCTGCCGCAATCAATCCAGCGTAATGCGCCATATCCACCATCAGCAAGGCGCCGACATCGTGCGCGACACGCGCAAAACGTTCAAAATCAATATGCAAGGCATACGCCGAAGCGCCTGCAATAATCAACTTTGGTCGGCATTCGTGCACCTTTTGCGCCATCGCCTCGTAGTCAATTTCTTCGCGTTCGTTCAAGCCATAACTGACTGCATTAAACCATTTACCACTCATATTGAGCGCCATGCCGTGCGATAAATGCCCCCCTTCAGCCAGACTCATTCCCATAAACGTGTCACCTGGCTTCAGGGTCGCCATGAACACCGCTTCGTTGGCTTGCGCACCCGAATGCGCTTGCACATTTGCGCCCCAACCAATCAAATCAGCACCAAAAAGTTTGCGCACGCGATCAATCGCCAACTGCTCGGCTTGATCCACAAATTCGCAGCCGCCGTAATAACGCCGCCCGGGATAACCTTCGGCGTATTTATTGGTCAACTGCGAACCTTGCGCCTCCATCACCGCAGGCGAGGTGTAATTTTCTGACGCGATCAGTTCAATATGGTCTTCTTGGCGCAGGTTTTCCTGCCCGATGATGGACCATAAATCAGGATCAGTCTGGCGCAGTGAATGGACGTTGGGATCAAACATAGTGGTTATGGGTGGTTATGGGGGTATCGGCGGTTGCGGCGTTTAAGCCTGAATGATGTTGTGTTCCGGCCCGTAAGGGAATGCGGTCAAATTGCGATTGCCGTTTTCGGTAATCACCAAAATGTCGTGTTCACGATAACCTCCTGCGCCGGGCATTCCTTCGGGCAACATAATCATCGGTTCCATCGAGATCACCATATTGGGTTCCAAAATGGTGTCGATGTCTTCACGCAATTCCAAACCGGCTTCGCGACCGTAGTAATGACTCAAGACACCAAACGAGTGCCCATAGCCAAAAGTGCGGTACTGCAGCACCTGATATTCCGCAAAAATTTTGTTCAGCTCTTTCGCAATATCGCTACAACGCGCGCCAGGTTTGAGCAGTTTCTTGCCCTCGTCGTGCACGGTGCAATTGACTTCCCACAGTTTTAAATGCGCATCGCTGGCGTGATCCAAAAACAAAGTGCGTTCAAGCGCAGTGTAGTAACCACTGATCATTGAAAAACAATTCAAGCTCAAAATGTCGCCTTTTTGAACTTTGCGCGTGGTCACTGGATTGTGCGCGCCATCGGTATTGATCCCTGATTGAAACCAGGTCCAGGTATCCATCAATTCGGTATGCGGATAACGTTTAGCGATTTCACGCACCATGGCTTGAGTTGAGGCTAAAGCCACCTCATGCTCTGGCACTCCCTCGCGCACTGCCGCGACCAGTGCCGCGCCCCCGATATCACACACTTGCGCACCATTGGCGATGAAATCAATTTCTGCCGCACTTTTGACCATCCGCATCTTCATACATGCCGCTGCAACGTCGACAAATTGCGCATGAGGCAAAGTGGTTTTGAGCATATCCATCCGATCCATTGGTAAAGAATCCGACTCGATCCCAATCCGTCCAGCTTTGCCGGCGCAAGCTTCTACCGCGCGAAAATAATTGCCCCGCTGCCAATCCGTGTACGTCAACACATCATCGGCAACGCTTTTACGCCAAGGCTGCGCACCGTCAATGTTGGCGGCAATTAAAGTCGTTTTGTCATGCGTGACCACCAAACCATAAAAACGTCCGAACGAGCAATACAAAAAGTCGCTGTAGTAATTGATATTGTGGTACGAGGTGAACAACACAGCATCGATTTTTTCGCGCTGCATATAGGTTCGGAGCTTGGCGATGCGGCTGGCGTATTCGCTTAATGCAAAACTGTTTTTGACTTTTTCGCCATTGCGCATACGAATCAAATTAGGCATTTCCATCATTTCTGACCTCTCCTTAAGAATGTCTAAACGAGCCGAAATTATAGGGAGATCAGCAGTTTTTAAAACCTATATTTGCGTCAAATGATTGTCTATTTACGACAAATCGCTGTGGGTTACGATGGATCAATTAAGCGGGAATATCAGGCTCTACCAATTTGGCCAATTGCTCTAGTGACTCTTGCCATCCAAGGTAACACATCTCCAAAGGAATCACGTCCGGGATGCCTGCTTGAGTGATATGCAATTCAGTGCCACAGATCACCGGTTTCAATGACACGGTGACTTCAAGCACGCCGGGCAAGTTGGGATCTTCAAACTCATCGGTGTAACGGATGCGTTGGTTGGGCACGAGTTCCAGGTACTCGCCGCCAAACGCGTGGCTCTTGTTATCGCTGCCAAAATTGTGAAACGACATGCGGAAGCGACCACCGACTTTGGCATCGAGGTGATGCACGGCACAGGTAAAACCATAGGGCGGCAACCATTTCGCCAAAGCGCTCGCTTCTAAAAAAGCGCGATAGACTTTCTGCGGTTGCGTCTTGAGAACACGATGAAGTTGAACGGTACGGTTAGACATAGTAGTTTCCTTCAGTCAATGGTTGGGAGAGTTGGCAGCGCAAGAAAAACTCAGCGCAAGCTGTGCGGCAATTGTATAGGCGGCACTTCTATAAATACAGAATGTGCGGATGAAGTGCGAGGCGCACAGCACACAGCACACAGAAAGCGGAGCGTACATACAGTACGTGAGGATTTCGCGTACTGCGCAACAAAGCAATTCGCCGCAAAAATGAATTGATAG
>JAVKMA010000059.1:0-4858 GCA_031538685.1 Burkholderiaceae bacterium
GGTCACCACAAATAAAGTGTCCTTGTACCAAGGTTTGGTTTTCGCAATATCAAAAAAAGTTTGTAAAGCACGATCTGAATAAGCAATCGAGGCGAGCAAGGGCAAGGCACCTACGGGTAAAGTTTTGCGCTCATGATCAGGCAAAACGTAAGGTGGATGCGCTGAGAGACTAAATACCGCGCTAACAAAAGGGCTTGAAAGAGTCTCTAATTTGTGAGCGACATGCGCAAAATAAGGTTTATCATAAATTCCCCAGCCACCATCAAAATCTGTGTGATCCGGATAATCTTCAAGCGCGTAATGACGGTTAAATCCGGCACGCACTGAAAACTGGTCAAAATGCATGGTCGTTCGTTTGGCGCCGTGAAAGAAGGCTTTATCAACCGATTCAGGAAATAAATGTCCCAGACCGTTTATCGGTAAGCTGGCATAAGACGACTCCAGATAATTCGTATCGCCCAATCCTGGCATACTCGCTAACACGGCAGGAACAGCAGAAATTGATCCCATGCGATTGGTGTATGCGTTATCAAAAAACAGACCACGATCAATCAGAGCATCTAAGAAGGGTGTAAAGCCTTTGACCCCATTGCGTTTTCCTAAAAAGCCATACGACAAACTTTCCATCACCAACACCACCACATTTTTAGGCGGGTCGGACAAGTGAATTGACGCTTTTGTTTGCAGGGGCTGCAAAATACTTAAGACTTCGGAATCACTGGCGATCAAACGAATTCGTGAGACCTTACTGCTCACTAAACTTTTATAAAAAAACAAATGGGGTATTAAGCGCCAGCAAATCAATTTGCGGAATCGCTGGTGCATCAATCAAATCAATCGGTAAGGATCTGCTAGGCCCACCACCGCGCGCAAACAATACAATTAAAAATAAACTCACCATCCACAAAACAAAATTGGTCAGGTAATATTTTTTCGGTGCTGTAGATGACACTCGACGCAAAATCATGCTAGCCAGTACACGCAATGAAAATATCAAACTCAGGTAGGCAGCGACTAAAAAGCAATCCCCGCCACAATTAGAACACCGTATTGACTCGCGATATCACGCGCCTTCCAACCACTCTCACCCAATAAAAACAAGCCATCGCGCGCCAAGCGTCTTGAGGTAAAACGAATCAGTTCGATATCAATCCAGTTCGCGATCAAACCCAATGCAGATAGGACGAGAAAAACCGCCAAAATCACATACAGGCCAGCACGCCACCTCATCAGCAAGTAAAACGGTAATAAAATGACTACCGTTAGCATGACTGTTGACGCATCAAAACGTGCACCGTAAGCCAATCCCAGAAATACCGTTGCTACACTATGGGATTCAAAAAAATCATGATTCCAGAAAAAATAAACCAGTCGTTGCAAGGATAAACTGACAAAAAACCATGCCGATACCACCCACAAAAAATACAATTTTGAACTTTGACTGGTCAGAGCATCACGCGAAACAAAAAACCACGCCAAGGTGTTAACTATTTTTTTCCTCATGTTTTTTCACATGTTTTTTTTCCACAGGTACCTTAACGAAAATACTGTCTTTTATAGATTTTTGACAGCCGTCCTAACAGCGCCCACAGTAGCAAACCCAGTAAAGAAACATCAATTGTTCGGGAAATGTGATCATCGGTGTTACCTCCCTGGCGCCCCAATCCTTGAGTAAGGGTCGATAAAATCGGGCTATTACAACCGCTACCCGCGCTTTTCTGCGTATTCACATTCGATGGGGTTGCGCTATTGATCCTGCTCAAAACGACGCTTAACACATTCGTCGTCGAGTGTTCGTTGCGATAGGTTAATGTCATCCGACCACTATCGTTGCTTGAGCTAAACGTATAACCCACTTTCAATAGGCAACTTGCGCCAGCGCCAAGGTTCTGACAGCTTTCCTTGCCAGAGAGCAAATAAAATTGAATACTCGTAAAGGCAAAATCAGTAATTGCAATGGCGTTGTTTCCAATATTTGTAATCGTGACATCGATACCAACTGAGCCATTGGTATTGGAAAACTCTAGCGAGTCTGGTGTCGCAATTAAAATCGAACTGTTCGCCGCATCCACTGCATTTTTGACGTTCAAAATACCACTTCCACATTCGCCCCTAGAAGTACAGGTTTCGGCACTGGCATAACTTTTAACCGAGGCTTTTAATAAAGCTTTAACTTTCGCTGGTGTCAAACTGGGGTTGGCTTCACCTATCAGCGCGACCGCCGCGCTGACCATTGCCGTGGCCATTGAAGTCCCATTTTTTGCGACATAGCGATCACTACCTAGGCTCCCTATTCCGCTATTACCGGTTGAACAAATCGTACTGGTGCTTGAATTGGGGGCCGCACAGTCTTGATGATGACTATCGCCCCCAGGCGCCGATAGATCAAACGTTTGGCCAATATTGGAATAGTCCGCTAAAGTGCCCGTGACCGTATTTGCGCCCACTGCGATCACACCTTTGCAATTGGCTGGAACCATATTAGCAGCGTTTGCGCCAGAGTCGTTCCCAACAGCCACCACCACGCTAACACCCGCAGCAATCACCTCATCAATAGTCGTTTGATAAGACACGGGACAGGTACAGCTCGCACTCGTACATGAGGTTGATAAACTCAAATTAATCACCTTTGCAGGGTTGGGATTCACGGCTAATCCCTTGACTGATAAACCTGCAGCCCATCGCATCGCGGTTTGAGTATCGGATTCGTAACCACCACAACGGCCTAAAACTCGCAGAGGCAAAATTTTTGCGCCATACGCGCCGCCCACAACGCCGATATTATTATTGAGCGCCGCCACTATTCCCGACACATGAGTCCCATGCCATGAATTAGTAGACGTAGTACAGCTATACAAGTTACTCGAGAATGGAATACTCATCACATCAAAATCAGAAACATAATCACCCAAATCATAGCCACCGATTTGTGGTTGGCGCGATGCCGCCGAATCGCTGATCGTAAGATCACAGGTATGAGCAATGCGGCAATCTGAAATAAAGTCGTAGCCCGCAGAAATAAATTGCCCGCTAAAAGTATTTGGTCGAATCCGATCGCCGGTTGGAACGCCTAAAGTCCCCAGGTCTTCATGCGGCAATACACCCGTATCAATCACAGCCACCACTTGACCGACACCTGTCGCACGCGTCCATGCTCCTTCAAAGTTTGCGCCATAACTGGAATTACTTCGCAGACTCCATAAATTTGGCCATAAAGGTTGCGCCGTCGGACTGGCGGCATAATGTTGCAAACGGTCCTCTTCGACTGACACAATATTGGGGTCTTTTTTCAGATTTTGTAATGCCTGCGATTCAGAAAGGACACTAGCGGGCAGCGTCACTACATGCAGATTTGGGCTGATGGCATGTTGGTACTGAATCCCTGTCACCGCACTTTGAATATAAGTACGCGCACGCGCTTCTGTCGCGCTGTTTTCTTGCGCTAAAAAACTAGGCGCCTTGTTTTTTGCAGCAGAGGAGTTCTGCCCTAGATTCAAATTCTGCGCGCCATTGGCGTCTCGATACTGGACGATGTAACGACCCGCCGCCTGAACAGAGGTGAACTCCATGCACCCAAAAAGCATGAACAAAAACGCGATGACTGGCGTTTTTATTCCACCTTGATGAAGGTGTTGATGACGTTGATGGCCTTGATAGCCTTGAGAGCGTTGAGGATTTGTCATGTCACCGAGTCACTTTTTATTTTGGGGTTGCACAGCCAATTTTTGCAAATGATCAGGTGCAATACTCATAATTGGATCACGACGCAAAGACTCCAACACAGTTTCCCAATCGCGACAGTTCGTAAAACGCGCCATATAGATCCAATTTTTATCTGAACTTTGCCCCACACGCTCCGCTAAAACGCCCTCTTGTTGCAATAACATTGGTGGAATCAATTGAGCACTAACCGTCACGATCACACGTCGATAACATACCCCTAAATGACTTGAGTCAGCGGTCTGCGCATTCAAATACTGATGGTCATTTTGACAAGCTGATAGCAAGGTCGCAAATAACAGTAGCGCAGCTGACAAAACATTTTTCAACATTTGATATCAAGGTATCTCGGTGCTGGTTCATGCTGGTTCATGCTGGTTCATATTTGCTTACGCTTACGCTTGCTCATGTTTGCGCATGTTTGCTCATGTTTTCTTACAGAACATCATCATTGAATATATTTTCGCGCGTCTAACTATGCAAAATACTGCGCAAAATACCGCGTAAAGTATGGCGCGAACTTTCAGTAATTTCGACCGCACACAGAGCTCCGATGTAATCAGCGGGGACTCCAGATTCATAGGAAAAATTCACTACTCGGTTATTGTCCGTGCGTCCGCACAACTCCTTATCTGATTTTTTGGTCACACCTTCCACCAAAATATTTTGCACACTGCCTATCATCGATTGACTGTGGATCGATTCCTGCTGATCGATTAAGGTTTGTAGGCGATGCAGACGTTCGCGCTTTACCTCATCAGGCGTTTCGTCATGCAAGTTTGCCGCCGGCGTTCCAGGACGTGGACTAAAGATAAACGAATAACTGCTGTCAAAGTTAACACTTTTCACCAAATCAAGCAGTGCTTCAAAATCGGCGTCAGTTTCCCCTGGAAAGCCTACAATAAAGTCCGATGTCAAAGATAAATTCGGGCGCACCGCCCGTAATTTACGCACGATCGACTTGAACTCTAAAACGGTATAACCACGTTTCATCGCCGCCAGTATTTTGTCTGAACCATGCTGCACCGGCAAATGTAAATGCGACACTAATTTGGGAATGTTTGCATACGCGGCGATCAGGCGCGGCGTAAACTCTTTTGGATGGCTAGTGGTGTAGCGTATCCGTTCAATCATTGGA
>JAVKMA010000060.1:0-4913 GCA_031538685.1 Burkholderiaceae bacterium
ATCACGCATGACAGCCGCAACTATGTGGTGATTGCCGATAAGTGCAATTTTTGCATGGCCTGTGTGCCATCGTGCCCCACAGGCTCAATTGATAACTGGCGCATGCGCCCCAAAGCCGCGGCTTACACCGTGGAAGAACAACTCTCGTGGGACGATTTACCGGCGGCCATGTCGGACAGCGAGTTGGCAGCCTTGGGTGTCGATGTCGGTACTGCACCGGTGGTGGCCATGGCCGCCTCATCTGCCTCGGCAGCATCATCCGCAGGCGAAGGCGCAGCGTTCAACTCAACCGCTTACGGTGCGACGGTGCCACCTTGGTCAGCCGCACATCCGTACACCAATTTGCATGGCCCCAAAGCCCCGACCTCCGCCACGGTGATGGGTAATGTGCAGATCAATGAAGCAGGCACGGCTAACGAAACCCACCACATCGTGCTGGACTTTGGCAGTATGCCCTTCCCTGTGCTGGAAGGCCAATCCATCGGCATCGTGCCGCCTGGCTTGGACGACCAAGGCAAGCCGCACCACGCCCGTCAATACTCCATCGCCAGCCCCCGAAACGGCGAACGCCCGGGCTATAACAATTTGTCCATCACCGTGAAGCGTGTGATGGAAGACCACGATGGCAAGCCTGTCAAAGGTGTGGCGTCTCATTATCTGTGCGACCTGAAAACAGGCGACACCGTGCAAGTGATCGGCCCATTTGGCAGTAGCTTCTTGATGCCCAACCACCCCAAGTCCAACATCCTCATGATTTGCACGGGCACGGGTAGCGCGCCCATGCGGGCCATGACCGAATGGCGTCGTCGCTTGCGTCAAAGTGGCAAGTTTGAAGGCGGCAAGCTGATGCTCTTTTTTGGGGCCCGTACCCAAAAAGAATTACCTTACTTTGGGCCCTTGCAAAAGTTGCCCAAAGATTTCATCGATATCAACTTCGCGTTTTCTCGCGAACAAGGTCAAACCAAACGCTATGTGCAAGACCTCTTGCGCGAGCGCAGTGCAGACCTTGTTGCCTTGCTCAAAGACTCCAATACCTACATTTATGTGTGCGGTTTGAAGAGTATGGAAGAAGGTGTTGTACTCGCCTTGCGCGATGTGGCCACCCAAGCGAGCTTAAATTGGGACAGTCTGGGTCAATCGCTCAAGCAAAAAGGTCAATTGCACTTGGAGACATATTGATGAGCCAAGCATTCCAAACTCTGGCTATCAGCCTGCGTAGTTCAGGTGTGGCACAAATCACCATGTCGCGCCCGCAGGTGTTCAACGCTTTTGACGAGGTGATGATTGGCGAGCTTGACGCTGCCTTCACGCAACTCAGTCAAGATGACGCGGTTCGTGTCATCGTGTTAGCTGGCGAGGGCAAACACTTCAGTGCGGGTGCGGATCTGCAATGGATGCAGCGCGCTAGCGAGGCAACGCGGGACTGGAATTTGTCAGACGCCCGTCGCTTTGCCCAGATGCTTCACCGCATCGCCACCTGCTCCAAACCCACGGTGGCACGTGTGCAAGGCGCCGCCTTGGGTGGTGGTGTGGGCTTAATCTGTGCTTGCGATATGGCAGTGGCGGCCGACAACACCAGCTTTGCAGTGAGTGAGGCCAAATTTGGCATCTTGCCTTCGGTCATTGGGCCTTATTTGGTCAACGCCGTGGGCAAACGCAATGCACGTTATTTGGCATTGACCACAACGCGCATACATGCCGCCACTGCCTTGAGCATGGGTATGGTTCAGCGAGTGGTGAGTGCCGATGTACTCGATGTCGAAGTGGACCGTGTGGTGGCCGAGTTGGTCGCTGGTGGCCCACAAGCTCAAAATGAAATCAAGCATCTCATGGACCAACTCAGTGTGGCGCCTTTGTCAGATCAAATACGAGAGCTCACCGCCAGCACCATTGCACGGGTACGCGGTACAGACGAAGCACGCGAAGGCTTTGCCGCTTTCTTAGGCAAGCGTCCCGCCAAATGGATTCCCGAATAAGGATTCCCCAATAAAGGTCCCCCATGACTATTTTTCGATGAATACACACAACTTAAACCAAGCCCCTGTTTTGGTGGTGGGCGCGGGCATTATGGGCATGGGCATTGCCCAAGTGGCCGCACTTGCTGGCCACAAGGTGTCTGTGTACGACACTCGTGCTGAAGCTGCCGCACAAGCCAAACAAAAACTCGCCCAAAGCTTGGCCACGCTGGTGAGCAAAGGAAAAATGACCGCCGAGGTGGTGCATGCCTTATTGGATCGCATCACGCCCGTGGCACAACTTAGCGATGCCACTCATGTGAGCTTGGTGGTCGAGGCAATTGTGGAAAATCTTGCTGTCAAACGCAGCTTGTTTCAAGAGCTTGAGACTTTGGTGGGTGAACATTGCATCTTGGCGACCAACACTTCGTCCTTGTCTGTCACCGCGATTGCCAATGGTTTGAAGCACCCCGCACGCATGGTGGGGATGCACTTCTTCAATCCTGTGCCGCTGATGAAACTGGTCGAGGTCGTGTCTGGTTTGCAAACCGATGCAAGCGTGGCCCAGGCCATTTTTGATCTGGCTGATGCATGGGGTAAAACAGCGGTGTATGCCCGCTCAACACCGGGTTTCATCGTCAACCGTATCGCACGACCTTTTTATGCTGAGGCCTTGGCTTTGCTACAAGAGCAGGCGGCACGCCCTGAGTATTTGGATGCTTTGTTGCGCGGTGCGGGCTTTCGTATGGGGCCATGCGAATTGATGGACCTGATCGGCCATGACACCAATTTTTCTGTTACGCAGTCTGTGTTTGAGGCGAATTTTTTTGATCGTCGATTCACCCCCAGTTTGGTGCAACGTGAGTTGGTGGATGGTGGTTTGTTGGGACGTAAAACAGGGAGAGGATTTTACTGCTACCCCGACGGTGCACCTGAACTAGTCGCGACGAATGTCCCCGCTATGCCTACGAACGCGCAATGGGTGGTGCATGGCCGTGGTGCAGTGGCCGACGCTTTGTCTGCAGCCGTAAGTCAGCACCTTGGTGGAAAAGCGGCTTCACGCGCTACCAGCAGCAACTGGGTTGGCTTGGAGGTGGCGGGTTTGCAATTGCACCAAACCGATGGGCGGACTGCTTGGCAAATCGCGCGAGATACAGGTTTGAAAGACGTGGCGGTGTTTGATGAACTTCCCACTGTCGCAGGTGGTGCCCTGGCGTTTGCTTGTGTGGGTCGTGAGGATGCATCAGAGCTTGCAGCAGCTGTCCTGAACACTTTGGGTTACGCATCTGTGCGGGTATCTGATGCACCGGGTTTAGTGGTGGCGCGTACTTTGGCGATGTTGGTGAACGAAGCGGCAGATGCTGTGCTACAAGGTGTGTGTACACCCGAAGGTGCGAATGATGCGATGAAACTTGGTGTCAACTATCCAGCAGGCCCGTTTGAATGGTTGAATCGCATGGGATGTTCTCGCATCGTAAAAATTTTGAATGCCTTAGACCAATGCTATCGAGGCGAACGCTATCGATTAAGTCCACTTTTACAGCGTCAAATTAGCTGATGAAATTTGCTGAATTTTATAATGGTCAAGTACTGCACGCCGGTCCATATTCAGTGACCGAAACCGAAGTTTTGGACTATGCAAAACAATGGGATCCCCAATGGTTTCATACAGAACCCACAGCTGCCGCTCAAGGCCCATTTAAGGGATTGATTGCGAGTGGTTGGCACACTTGCGCAATTGCCATGCGTTTAGTCGCCGATGCTTTCTTGGTCGGATCTGAGTCATATGCTTCGCCCGGCCTAGCTTACATAAAGTGGCCAAATCCACTGCGGCCAAATGACGTACTTAAGCTTCAAGCCACAGTGTTAAATGTTCGAGTTTCAAACAGTAATCCAAGTCTTGGGATCCTGTGTTGGCGTTGGCAGTTGCATAGCTATCCTGAGCTTGAAGTTCTCGATCTGGAAGTGACGAGTTTGTTCAAACTCTACTAATTTATTCAAAGAAATCATATGACACAAGTTTATATCTGTGACGCCGTTCGTACACCCTTTGGTCGCTATGGCGGCGCTTTGAGTTCAGTTCGAACCGATGACTTAGGCGCCATTCCAATCAAGGCATTGATGGAACGTAATCCACAAGTTGACTGGACGGCTGTGACCGATGTTATCTACGGTTGTGCCAATCAAGCAGGTGAAGATAACCGTAACGTTGCTCGGATGAGTAGCCTGTTAGCAGGCTTGCCCCTAGCGGTATCTGGGTCGACCGTGAATCGATTGTGTGGTTCAGGACTTGATGCAATTGGTACAGCTGCACGCGCAATCAAGTCTGGTGAAGCTGGGTTGATGATTGCCGGTGGCGTCGAGAGCATGAGTCGTGCCCCGTTTGTAATGCCCAAAGCAGAAAGTAGCTTCAGTCGAAGTAACGCGGTTTACGACACAACAATCGGTTGGCGATTCGTTAATAAATTGATGAAAGAAAAATATGGCGTGGACTCTATGCCAGAGACTGCCGAAAACGTCGCTGTGGATTACAAGATTGAGCGAGAGGCGCAAGACCGTATGGCGATGAACAGTCAGTTGCGTGCCGTCGCCGCTCAAAAATCTGGGCATCTTTCAAGAGAAATTGTCCCCGTCACGATTCATCAGAAAAAGGGTGATCCTATCGTCGTCGATACGGATGAACATCCACGAGAAACCAGTTTGGAAGCATTGGCCAAACTCAAAGGTGTTGTGCGACCTGACGGTAGTGTCACAGCAGGGAATGCCTCGGGTGTGAATGATGGCGCTTGTGCCGTCTTGCTCGCTGGCGAAGTTGAAGTCGCTAAGTATGGTTTAACACCCAAAGCTCGTGTTGTTGGCATGGCGACAGCGGGCGTTGCACCACGTGTCATGGGAATCGGTCCTGCACCGGCAACTGAAAAGCTGTTGACACAAACGGGTTTGACCTTAGATCAAATC
>JAVKMA010000061.1:0-3564 GCA_031538685.1 Burkholderiaceae bacterium
CGCCAGTCTGTTGAGGCAGCGTCATTTTTCGATGGCCGATGGCAGCGTTTATGATCATGCACTGCGGTATGCCCAACGCGCCTTACAAATTTGCATCAATGATCTGCAAAATGGCCCGACACTAGCTGTAATCATTAGTCCTCCCCTTCAATCAGCCCCGAGTACTTGGAAAACCCAATGGTTGAGTGCTTCAGAACTGCATATTGACACGGGTGTTCGAACGCAATGTTTGATTGAAAAATGGTCGTTCCCGAGGGCACATGTCAACCAGGCCTACCAAGTGACAGCACAAGCCGATACCGGTGCTGCACGAGCAGGTGTACAAACACAACTGGTCGTCAATAATACGGCCAGTGGCAAGGTGATACGCCATCAAGTGTGGCGCGAGTTATTATTGCCGTAGTCAGATTGGCACAAAGTTCAAGCAAAGTTCAGATCGGAGGCGATGTGAAAGAACGTGGATTTACCTTGTTTGAGTTATTGGTAACTTTAGCAATTATTATGCTGTTATTTTTGTTCGCACTGCCTAATTATCGGGATGTAATGGCCAAACCTGCACGCGCGCAAGCCACTGTGGCACTGATGTCGAATGCTTTGTGGTTGGCGCGTTTTTATAATCAAAATGGCAATTATTTATACGATCGAAAAGGCAATCCACCCAAACTTCCTTATGCAGATATTAAAGACAATAATCAAATCGTCTACACGATTAGTCTGAATCGACAGACGACAACGCAACACCACTATAATTTGGTCGCACAACCAGTTAATGCATTACGCGCAGATCGCTGTGGCCGTTATGTAATCTCGGATGATGGTTCGCGTGGCAATAGCGCCACTGAGGATACTCAGTCTTTTGACCTTATTCGTTGTTGGCCTTAATAAAACTCAAGCGTTTAAATATATTTATCATGAATCTAAAGTCAACTCTTTCTTGTATCCGCCCTTACCCTAGCTTTACGCTCCTAGGGCACAGCCTGTTAACACTGTTTTTAAGCTTGAGTTTTGGCCAGTTGAGTCAGGCTAACCCCTCACTCTTGGGGTCAGGTTTTGGGATGACAACAGGCTATGTGACGAATCCCTACAATCTTCATTCTGTAGCGAATAATCCGGCGGGTTTAGATTTTTTGATTGACGCGCAAAGTACCAAGCGTTTAGGTCTGATTTTGCCCAATGTGGGGTTTCAGATGGAGTTGGGTGATGCCAGTGATTTTAAAAAAATTACAGACAGTTTAAATACGATAATCGAGAAGTCGTACACAAATCTGACGGATCTCAATAATGCTAAGTCTGATGCGAACGCCCTAATTGCGCAAATGCAAGAGGGCGCGCGCGTACAAATCGGGCTGAACCTTAATCCCTTACTGACACCTGTGGTTTGGCGGTCAGAAAAACTAGGGGGTGTTTTAGCCTTGAATTTTGAACTTGAGGCAGGTGTGGATAGCAGTTTTAAATCATCGACAATTGAGCTTGATCAGGCTAAGAACAAACTCACCACCAAGGCTGGACTTGATACCAGTGTGATTCGTTTATTGCATACGTCTTTGGGGTACAGCAAGCGTCCGTTTACAAGTTTGACTGAAGTTGGCGAAAAGTGGGGGCGGGTTGATGTGGGTGCGCGCCTTAATTTGTATTCAGCGACGGCACAACGTGCTTATTTTCTTGCCGGTAGTGGTGATACCAACCAAATCAGCAATTTGGGAACTAGCGCAAGTTCCAGTCAGTTCGGGGTTGATTTGGGTCTGATGAATACCTACACCTATGGCCAGCTCGGATTGACTTATTACAACGTCAATACGCCAAAATTTGATTTTCCATCGTTAACTTCGGCCGATGCAAAAGCCGTTGCGGCAAGCAATAGTTCTTTGATGCTCGATCGCACGGTGGCGTTCAAACCCCAGGCGGTGCTAGAAGGATCTTTATTTAATGCAACGCGTAGTCTTGCCCTTCAAGCCAGTTACGCACTCAACCCTTCAGTTAATTTATTGGGACAGGATATTCAATACTCAACACTGTCGCTGGGCGTGTATCCTAAATTTGACAGTTCATTGATCAACGTGTTAACGCCGACTTTACGCCTTGGTTATCGGGTCAACCAAGTGGGGTCGAAGTTAGATATTTACAGCTTTGGATTCTCTTTATTCCGTGCATTGAACTTTGATGCCTGGTGGTCGCCTAAAATGATTGGCCACGACTCGAGTGAGGTACCGCGTATCTTTGGTGCGAGCTTAGGCTTTACCACGTCATTTTAAATTGAGCGCGCGAGTTTTCGTTCTTATTCCGGCGGCAGGCCTTGGGACTCGTGTCAATGCCGAGCTAGATAGGAATTTAAGCGCGGATGTAAAAACTCCAACAGGCAATTTTTTACCCAAGCAGTATCAAATACTTGGCAAAGACGGGGTGTCAATGTTGGTCAAAACCTTGACGCCTTTTTTATCACACCCAGGTATTCATCACATCTCTGTTTTAGTCCAAGAAACTGATGTGCATATCGCGACGATACTGGCGAATTTTCCTCAAATTCAGATAGTGCGCTGTGGCGCGGATACGCGTGCCCAGACGGTGGAAGGCGCAATCGAATATTTACGTCAGCAGGCCAAGGAAGATGATTGGGTACTCGTCCATGACGCAGCCAGGCCTGGGCTTGTGGCGCAAGATTTAACACGTTTATTTGATGCGCTTATTGATGAACCCGTAGGGGCATTATTGGCCTTACCAGTGGTGGATACGGTGAAGCGTCAAGACTCTGATCAAATCATTCCCCATGTCAAAGAAACGCTAGAACGTAGCGATTTATGGTTGGCGCAAACGCCACAAGCCTTTCGTTATCAGGTGTTACAACGCGCGTTGAACCTTGCGAAAAAAAATGATTTTGTCGGTATTACTGATGAAGCCAGCGCCGTAGAAGCTTTGGGACTGACGCCGCGTTTAGTGAAAGGCAGTAGTCTCAATTTTAAAGTCACCACCGCTGACGATTTAGCCATCGCACGCGTGCTTTGGGCGTGAGCCTAGAGTGATGAGACCTTGTCGTTCTACTTCCCATTAAAAACGGCATCATTAGCTTTTTTGGGTCTAAGTGATTTTTATTGGGAACTGGAATTAAGCGCATCATTCAAAAAGGAGTCATCCAAAAGCGTGTTCGAGGTATTGCAGCGGCACTTTGCCGCAACGGAATTTTGGAAAAGGCCTCCCAGTTCGCCACCACGCCATCTGACGATGAAATCGGTAATACCACTAAAATTCGCCCTTGCTCAACTCGGTCTGCGTGTGAATCGGTATCGGTTTCATTCAGACGGAGATCCCACATCGCTAAAAATTGCTCGCGGCTGTAACTGCGGTTCCCCAACGATGGATCGGCCAGCCACACGGTATCGGCATTAATTCCGCGCAGTACTGAAAAATGGGCGTTATTCCGAAACTTCACATACACCACCACAGGGCGCGTCAATTGACTTAACTGCGAATAGGACAAGGCCAAGCCTTGCGCCTTAAAACCAAATTGCGGCAGTGCTTTTTGCATGTCTTCAAAGCTGGCGCGCGCATCAGTTTTATTCATCGCTTGTA
>JAVKMA010000062.1:0-1580 GCA_031538685.1 Burkholderiaceae bacterium
AAGTGCCGATTGGTGATGTCGTGCTGTCAGTGCGCAACCTGGAATTAGACGGCGTATTTAAAAACATATCGTTTGATATCCACTCGGGTGAAATTTTAGGTTTGGCCGGTTTGGTTGGGGCAGGGCGCTCCAATGTCGCTGAAACTTTATTTGGCGTGACACCGCCTTCGCGTGGTGAAATTCGTATTCGTGGTCAAGTGCGACATATCGATTCACCTGCCCAGGCATTGGCCGCTGGGATGGCTTTTTTGACTGAAGATCGCAAAGAAACAGGGTGTTTTTTAACGCTCAATTTGCAAGACAACATGGACACAGCGGTGTTGAACAATCAGTACACCGATTATGGTTTTGTGCGTCGTAAAAAGCTCAGCGAGGATTGCAACAATATGGCTAAACGTTTACGCGTCAAGAGCCCATCTTTATTTGAGTTGATGCAAAATTTATCCGGAGGCAATCAACAAAAAATATTGGTGGGAAGATGGTTGTTGACGGCGCCAGGAATTTTACTATTAGATGAGCCAACGCGCGGTATCGATGTGGGCGCCAAGGCCGAAATCCATCGTTTGGTTGGCGAATTAGCAAAGCAGGGCGTTGCGATTCTGATGATTTCATCGGAAATGCCTGAAGTTTTAGGGATGAGTGACCGTGTCATGGTGATGCATGAAGGTCGCGTGACCGGTATCTTGTCTAGAAAAGACGCAACGCAAGTCGCCGTGATGCAATTAGCCTCAGGTCAAGCCTTGACGGTGCATTGATGTTTTTGTGAAATTGTCTAAGCGGAGAGCAAAATGAATTCAAAATCAGTAACGGCAAGCCATGCTGGGCGTTTCAAAGTGCCCGCCGAAGCGAGAATTTTGTTGATCTTAATCGGGATTGCTTTATTTTTTGAAGCGCTTGGTTGGTACATCAACAACCAGAGTTTTATCATGAATTGGGAGCGTTTGCAGATCATTGTGTTGCAAGTGTCAGTGATCGGCATTATCGCGATAGGCGTTAATTTAGTCATTATTACCAGCGGAATTGATTTGTCTTCAGGTTCCGTAGTTGCCGCCGCGGCAGTGGTTGCCGCATCGCTCGCCCAGGTGTCAGATTTTGCTCGCGCCGTATACCCATCACTGACGGATTTGCCGGCGATTTGGCCGATCTTGGCGGGGATAGTGGTTGGTTTGATGGTCGGTTTAATTAATGGCTCTTTAATTGCATATACCGCAATACCGCCCTTCATCGCAACTTTAGGAACGATGGTTGCGGCGCGTGGTTTTGCAAAATGGTTTACTGGTGGAATGCCCGTCAGTATGTTGAGCGATGACTTTGCTTTTATTGGTTCAGGAGCTAATCCGGTGTATGTTTTTTTAGTCATCGCACTGATTTTTCATATTGTGTTGCGCTACACCCGTTTTGTTAAATTTACTTATGCAATTGGCGCCAACCGTCAAGCGGCTTTGGTTTCAGGAATCAAAGTTAAGCGACATTTAATTTGGATTTACTGCATTGCTGGCTTGTTAAGCGGATTAGCCGGAGTGGTAACGTCAGCGCGCGCAATTTCAGGACAATCGGGAATGGGAGTAATGTACGAATTG
>JAVKMA010000063.1:0-1650 GCA_031538685.1 Burkholderiaceae bacterium
GATCAATTATCACGAGCACTCATTGGTGTGGTGATTTTTTCTTCAGCCTACATGGCCGAAGTCATTCGTGGCGGATTGCAAGCCCTGCCGTATGGTCAAGTCGAAGCGGCACAAGCGGTTGGTTTAGGTTATTGGCGCATCCAAGGTTTAATCGTTTTACCACAAGCCTTAAAAACCGTTATTCCCGGAATCGTCAACTCGTACATTAGCTTATTCAAAGACACCACTTTGGTCACTATTATTTCCCTGCTGGATTTTTTAGGCGTAGTGCACAGCGCAACCCGAAACTCCGCTTGGTTAGCCACGACTGTGCCTGTCACCTCATATGTTTTTATGGCCGCAGTATTTTGGATTTTTTGTTGGGGCATGTCTTTGTACAGCCGTCAATTAGAAAATAAATTAAATACGTCACATCGTTAATAGGAGACTTCAATGAATTCAAATACAGAAACTAATGCATCAAAAGAATTGGCGATTTCGTTCAAAGGTTTGCATAAATGGTATGGACAATTTCATGTCCTGCGCGACATCAATCTGGATATTCCCGCCGGCGAGCGCGTCGTGATTTGTGGACCTTCGGGTTCAGGTAAATCAACACTGATCCGTTGTGTTAATCGTTTAGAAGAACATCAAAAAGGTCAAGTCTTAGTTAATGGCATCGAGTTGTCGGAAAACTTAAAAATCATTGATCAAGTTCGCAGTGAAGTTGGCATGGTATTCCAGCACTTTAATTTGTTCCCCCATTTGACCGTTCTGGAAAACTGCGCCTTAGCGCCAATTTGGGTGCGCAAAATGCCGCGCAAAGATGCTGAAGAAATTGCAATGATGTATCTCAAGCGCGTCCGTATCGATAATCAAGCGCTCAAATATCCGGGGCAGTTGTCAGGCGGTCAGCAACAACGCGTCGCAAGTGCACGCGCTTTGTGCATGACACCTAAAGTTATGTTGTTTGACGAGCCGACTTCTGCGCTTGATCCGGAAATGATTGCCGAAGTATTAGACGTAATGGTTGAGCTTGCCAACACGGGGATGACGATGATTTGTGTCACCCATGAAATGGGTTTTGCCCGTAAAGTTGCCAATCGAATCGTATTTATGGATGCTGGTGAAATCGTCGAAATCAATACGCCTGAGGCCTTTTTCAACAATCCGCAAACTGAACGTGGCAAACAATTCTTGAGCCAAATTTTGCATCATTAATTTTATAAGGACGTCATTTATGTGCCGTTGGATTGCGTATTCGGGTGAATCGATTCACTTAGAAGAACTGGTATTTAAGAGGCGCCATTCCTTACTTACCCAAAGTCGTCGTGCGAGTGAAGCGATGAAAGCAATCAACGGCGACGGTTTTGGAATTGGCTGGTACGGTTGCCGTACCAGCCCAGTTCTTTTTCGCGAAACCATGCCCGCATGGTTAGACCCCAATTTACGCAATCTGTGTCATCACATCAAAAGCACTTTATTTTTTGCCCATGTGCGTGCGTCAACGGGTACTGCAACCACAAAATATAACTGTCATCCGTTTGCCTGCGATCAATGGATGTTTGTTCATAACGGACAAGTCGCTGATTACCGCCGAATTAGTCGTCAAATTGATGCCTTAATTGATGAACATTGTTATCAAGAAAGAGAAGGAACGACGGATAGCGA
>JAVKMA010000064.1:0-9946 GCA_031538685.1 Burkholderiaceae bacterium
GTCTTAGATGTCTTAAAAGATCCACAAAAAACACACTTTCTACCATTCAAATAGTTGACAGGGCAACCAAAAACATTCTTGCGAGTAGTATTCATAAGCATCCTAGAGGATACTTCAGTTACTAATCGCCCTAATTACCTTAATTTATCGCCAGGTTTCGTATCGAAGTTTTGTATCGCAATATACGACTAAAACCTCATAAATTCATTTTGCCTTCATGTACAAAATTGCATACATATGCGGGTAAATATGCCTCAACTCATACAGAATATTCACAAATCGCTTACTAGAGTTCTACAAATACTTTCTACACTTCACCCATCGTAAAGCTCATTTACAGGATAGTTAAACACTCTAATGAGGATTTGCGATATTGACTAATTATTTTTAGGAGTTCGTAATGAAACTGAACAAACTGAACAAAGTTATTTTCGTCGGCCTAATGACTTTGGGCGCTTTAGCACTGAACGCCAGCGCACAAACAGGCGGCAAAATGGATGAAAAAATGGAGCGTTTCCATCAAACTCAAATGGATCGTTTAAAAACTAAATTAAAGTTGGAGCAAAATCAAATGGCGGCTTGGGATACTTTTTTACAAAAAAGTAAGCCGCCGGCCCATGATCCAAATTTTAAAGCCGCGTTAGATAAATTAAATACGCCAGACCGTATGAAGAAATTACAAGAAGTCGGCAACGCGCGCTTTACTGCGCATTACGAAGCAGTTTCAGCTTTCTATACCACCTTGTCTGCAGAACAGAAAAAAACCTTTGATGTCGCGTTTGCACCCAGCGCACAAGAAATGCGCAATAAGTTCGCGCATCGTATGGACAAAAATACGGACAAAAGTACAGCCAAAAATACCGACAAAAAAATGGCGCATGAAAAAGTACCGCATCCTCCTGCAAAAAAAGACGCCTCAACAGCACCGTAAATTAAGGCGTAGCGCGTGATTATTAATTTCTAGGGCTTAGGAAGCAATCACGTCTTTAGTCAGAGTTGTTAAGATGCCAGAAAGACCGTGACGCGCCATTGTGCGTCGCGGTCTTTTTGTATTTGGCGCAAATGAATTTTTTGCATATTGGGCGAATGCTCCTGATTCTGTTTCAACCAGTTTTGACGCCACCGTTCAATTTCTGCGACATCACGCGTCAGCAATTGCACCGTCAAACGGCCCCTCTCCCATCGTAAAAATTCCACTTGACTGTGTATCGGAATGCTACTCCATAAGGCCACCACATCGTCCATCATTTGGCTTTGTCGCTGCGTTCGTTGATCGCGTTGAGTCTGATTTTTCTGCTGTTGCAACAATTTTTGATCGCGCGAAAACTGACGCGCCAGCACATTACTGGTGACGATTTTTTGTTGCTGCACATCCGCTAACTCCAAATCTGCTTGCCGCGCGCGTGGAAAAAAACCTTGCTCAATGACCTTGTTCAAAACACCCAGCGAAAAATAAAGTGCTAAAACGACTAACCCCGCAATAACTATCTTGCCGATTTTGTATAAATCTAGGTGTAACCAAGCATCAGCGCGGCGCTTTAAGAACATTGATTCATCAAACAAACCAATCAATGCCTGTTGCGCTAGCGGATGCCAATGGATCGCACGACGAACAAGCTTAATGGGCAAACCTTTTTGCCATTGATCCGCGTCGCGCGAAGACACTAACACTTGATCAATCTCGCCGCCCATTACCGCCATCAAGGCGCGCGGCACTTCTATCATAGCCAAAGAAACCGTCTCAACTTGTGTTGTGTGATTTTCCCGTGAATGCGTAAACGACCAAAAGGTCATGTCTAAATCACAAGGCACGATTGACGCGCTTAATTTTTTAACCCTTAGCCGCATTTTGTGTGGATTGACGTCGGGCAAAGCGTGATCGCTGACGCTAACGCAAAATGCCGAATCAACTAGCCACACCACGCGACGCGGCGTCGGCATTCGCCCCAAAATTGACAAGCGTGACCAACGACGAATTAAGTAAGTCAGCGGATCGCCAGACGAGTCACCGCCTTGCTCTGCTCTAGTCCATAGTGGCAAGGGAATGGTCCACATGCGAACTTGGCCCCAATGTTTTCGCACCAAAATAAATACCTCGCCATTCAAAGCCGCCACATAACGAGTCGGCAAAAGTCTTGATAGCGCCTGGACGATGGACGATATGCCATTGTTCATCACGAGGCGCCATTTTTCTAAACGCGTATCGTCGTTGGACTCACGACCAGAGGGTAAATTTTGTGAACTATCGGGTTCAAAAATTAAAGTCATCATGACTCCTCAATTTGTAAATTGGTATCTTAAGGGCACTTCTATAAATACAGAATGTGCGGATGAAGTGCGAGGCGCACAGCACACAGAAACCGGAGCGTACATACAGTACGTGAGGATTTCGCGTACTGCGCAACAAAGCAATTCACCGCAAAAATGAATTGATAGAAGTGCCCTTTATTTGGTATCTTTATTTTATTGATACGCGGATAATAAGGAAAATTAATGGCAGCTCTCAACCCTGTTCATCAATTGTTGCACGCCTTATTTGACCTGATTTGGATTAGCGTATCCTATTTTATTTGCACGTTTATGACTTTGGCGTCTCAATTCTCTGCAACCCATCTTGATGCAATGGGTAAAAAAGCTCGCGCCAGCAGCCAACTGATTGCACGCGCGACGACCGCCACTAAAAATCAATGCCTGCTCAATTTAGCCGCGCTCATCACCAAAAATCAGTCGGAAATTTTGGCGGCGAATCAAAAAGATGTTGCGACCGCGCAGCAAGAAGGACTGAGCAGTGCTCTTTTAGACCGTTTGAAATTATCCACCACATCCGTTGCGCAAATGAGCGAGGGCTTGATCCAAATCGCCACCTTGGCCGATCCCATTGGCGGCATCAGCGATATGAATTCGCGTCCGTCAGGAATTCAAGTGGGGCGTATGCGTGTGCCTTTGGGTGTCATCGCAATCATTTACGAAGCGCGCCCCAACGTCACGATTGACGCGGCGGGTCTCTGCATCAAAAGCGGTAACGCATGTATTTTGCGTGGCGGGCGAGAAGCGATTTTTTGCAATCGTTTTTTAGCGCAGCTGATTAGTCAAGCGCTCGATTCCGTCGGCTTACCCGACGATGTCGTACAGCTGATTCCCAGTACGGACCGCGAACTGGTGACGCACTTAGTGCAAATGACTCAATACATTGATGTGATTGTGCCACGCGGCGGCAAAAGCCTGATCGCGCGTTTAATCGCCGAAGCACGGGTGCCGATGATTAAACATTTGGATGGTATTTGCCACGTTTATATTGATAACGACGCCAACATTGATATGGCGGTCAAGATTGCATTCAACGCCAAATGTCAGCGTTATGGTACCTGCAACACGATGGAAACCTTGTTGGTCGGACGCACGATCGCGCCCACGGTATTGCCCTTAATCGCGCAAGAAATGGCCGACGAAAAAGTCGAGTTACGCGCCGACGACGGCGCTTATGCTTTATTACAGGGCTACGCGCATTTACGCCACGCGCAAGATGAGGATTGGGATACCGAATATCTTGCGCCCGTATTAGCGATAAAAATGGTCGATGATTTGGATGCGGCGATCGCTTTTATTAACCAACACGGTTCAAAACACACTGACAGTATCGTCACTGAAAACTACGGTCACGCGATGCGATTTTTACGTGAAGTAGATTCGGCTTCGGTCATGATCAACGCCAGCACGCGCTTTGCCGATGGCTTTGAGTATGGTTTAGGCGCCGAAATTGGCATCTCTAACGACAAACTGCACGCGCGCGGCCCGGTCGGTTTAGAAGGTTTGACCAGCTTGAAATACGTGGTTTTGGGCAATGGAACGGTTCGAGTGTAAATATCAATCTGTAGACTAATTTTTAAAGATGATGGTTTTGAGTCTAAGCGCCTGTAGAATCTATGCCGATGCACAGGAATGATGTGTTTGATGTGTCCGGTGTGGAATATTTTATTAAATTCGTTTTTTTAATTGATTGGAGAGCTTTATGAACAAAAATTTTATGAATAAAAGTTATTTATGGTTGTTAACCCTGCCATTATTGGCAGCGTGTTCGAGCAGTGCACCCGTAAAAAAAGAAGAAAAAAAAATCGCACTGGAAGCAGTTAAAGAATGCGTATTCCCCGGCTCAGAAAAAGGCGCTCCTTTATGGGTCTGCGACGCGCCGGTTGAGGGAATTGAAGTGCAAGCTGTCGGTAGCGCACGCAAAACTGCCGCAGGCTTAGACTTTATGAAACAACAAGCGGCCGCATCGGCGCGCGTTCGTTTGGCGCAACAAATGCGTGTTCAAGTACAAAACCAGATCAAACAATTTGCTGAAACGACTGGCGCGGGCGATAAAGAAACCGTTGATCAAGTCAACTCCTCAGTCACTAGCCAATTAACCAACGAGAGCATCGTCGGTAGCAAAGTTTACCGCTCGGTTGAAGGACCTGATGGCACGATTTATGTATTGGTCGGGATCGATCCAGAAAGCGCGAAGAAAATCGCCAAAGCTGCGATTGCAACGAGCATGAACAATGATCAAGCAGCATGGCAAAAACTAAAATCAGACAAAGCACAAACTGATTTAGCTGAAGCGATTGCCGCAACGAAAAAATAAGCTGAATCATCAATTCAGCGACGTCATTTTTTACAAATGGTGGTCAAAATGATGACGACAAAAAAGGGCGAGAATTCTCGCCCTTTTTTATTTCTGTGAAGCCCCCTTTATCGGGTTTTCATACCTGCTCTTATGGCGCTTCGTGTACTTCGTAACTGTGCGTGATCTGCGCGACTTGACTCAACATAATTGATGCCGAACAGTATTTTTCTTGTGACACTTTGACCGCGTGCGCGACCAAGTGTTCTTTGAGGGCACGGCCCGTAACCACAAAGTGAAAGTGAATTTTGGTAAAAATTTTAGGGTCTGTTTCAGCGCGTTCAGCTTCGCAACGCACTTCACATTGCGTGACTTGTTGATTACTTTTTTTCAGAATCAATACCACGTCATAAGTGGTGCAACCACCCGCGCCGCTGAGCAAAACTTCCATCGGACGCGCCGCCAAATTTCGCCCGCCGCCTTCCGGTGCGCCATCCATATTTAATAAATGCCCTGATCCCGTTTCTGCTGTCAAGGCCATTCCAGCACTTGCCACCCAATGTATTGTGCTTTTCATCATCGTTTCTCTTTACTCAAAAATTAGCTTAAAAGTCTCGGTTAATTTTCCATCATTTAATTGTTTCAATCATCAACACCACTGACTGCGTAAGTGTGCTAATCGCGCTTGCCACTGCGCCGCCGTACGTTCAGAAGGAATCACGGTATCCCAATCAATTTTGATTTGCGCCAAGTCGTCAATCACATCGGCCCATTTTTGCAAAGCCGACAAACACGCGTCATCGGCTTGGTTAAATTGAGCAACACTTAACCAGATAGCAAGCAATTGACGCCAGCGATCTCGGCGGCGCACGGCATCACAACTACGCATCACCGCGATCACCCTCTCTGGATTCTGCAAATCATGCATCTCGAGATCTGGTATTGCGCGATGTTTTAAGGCTAACTGCGCGCAATCGAATAAGTTCGGTGGCAAACGCCATGCACCAAAATCTTGCATTAAAAATCGTGTGCTCTCTTCAGACTGTCCGTACAAAACCATGGCCCAAACACTGAATAAATGCACCAGACGGGAATGTGGCTGAATAGTCTGCGTGGATTGATCGGCAATCGCATTTTTGGTCTGTTGTGAACACTCGACGAACTGCGCATTCGCATGGCGGAACAAGGCATCAAATACGATTGTGGTGTTACCCCACAACTGTGCCGCTTTGGGTAACAATTGCGCCAAAGCGCCGACCTGATGCAATACCTCAAACATCCGTTGCGGCGCGGCTTCTAATAAGCCTTTGCTCAATTCGTGCCAGACTCGTTCAAGCGGTAAATCGGCTAACTCACCACGCTTGACTATCACGCGCATCAATTCCGTGGTTTCTTGAGCGACGGAAAAATCAGAAAATCGTGCCGCAAAACGCGCCACCCGCAAAACTCGCAAAGGGTCCTCGACAAACGCCGGCGAAACATGGCGCAAAATTTTGGCCTGCAAATCCGCCATGCCGTGATAGGGATCGATGACTTGATTATTTTCTAAAGTCATCGCCATCGCGTTAATCGTCAAATCACGCCGCGCCAAATCACCCTCTAAAGTGACGCTTGGGTCGGTGTGGAAAAGAAAACCATGGTACCCCCGGCCATTTTTACGCTCGGTGCGCGCCAAGGCATATGCCTCTTTGGTTTGCGGATGCAAAAAAACCGGAAAGTCTCGACCGACGGGCAAAAAACCTTTGGCGCGCATTAAATCTGGCGTTGCACCGACGACGACAAAATCTTGATCGCTTGCGCTGATGCCTAAAAAATGATCTCGCACCGAACCACCAACACGATAAATCCTTAACTCGTTCATATACCGACCGGTTTTATGTCACCCAGAACCTGATTGAAAGGAATCGTTTTTTGTTCTAACAACGCGTCATATACCCAGGCGCCATGGACAACACTTTTGACATAGTCTCGGGTTTCATTAAATGGAATGGTTTCAACAAAAATAGCACCCTCAACACTTCCTTCAAAACTGTTTTGCCATTTTCGTGCACGACCAGGCCCCGCGTTATAGGCCGCCGCCACTAATATCCAAGACCCTTCAAATTGATCCAACAGCGTTTTAACATAGCGCGTACCTAAACGGATATTCACATCGGGGTTTGCCACAGACTTACGATTAAATGGTATTTGGTTTTGACGCGCGACTAGGGCCGCAGTCTGCGGCATGATTTGCATCAGTCCCATCGCACCGGCTGATGAATGCGCACTGGCCACAAAGCGCGATTCTTGACGCATGATGCCATAGATAAAAGACAGGCTCACACCTACTGATCGCGCTTCAGCACCGACCATTTTTTTAAATGGGACAGGATAGCGTTGCAACCAATCGATATTTTTCTTCGTTCGTAAGGATGCGGCAATGCAACGATCAATCATATTGCGCTCGCAAGATTGGCGTGCCAAGGCCAATAAATTGGGTTCATCCAAATCGCGCAATAACCAGCTCCATTCACTGATCATATCGGCATACAAACCGATGGCCTGCAAGGATTGAATGCGATCGAGAACATTAGAAAATCGCGCTTGATCAAGCGCAAGCACATCGGGCTCAGACACCGAATTCGTTCGACTCACCGTTTTATCAAGCGCCAAGCGCGCTAAATCTGGATAGAAACCCTGCTCTTGGGCCACTTTTTCCAACAGCTTTTGACGCACATCGCTGTCTTGTCCTAAAATTCCCAGAGCATAGGCACGCCAATACAACCATGAATTCATACTGCGCAAACTCTCGGGCATCTGCGCAATTGCGCCCAATACGGCGGTCCAATCACGCCGATGAAGCGCCGCGCGTGCACGCCATTCTTGTTGAAATTGAGTCAAAGGCGTGTTTTCATTGATTTTTTTCCACCAAATATGTGCGTCCGCGCTTGCCGTCACACTCAAACGCAAAGCCATCGCAGCGTCGGCTTGACTCTGCATGGCGACCGGTATCCGATCATAATTGGCGCTTAACCACGTCTGTGCTTTTTCAGGCTGCGCCCGCGCATAAGCCGTCAGTGCAAGCACACCGATTGCTTGATTGGCGATTGCTTGATTAACAATCATTTGCTCCAATAAATTTTGCGGATGCGATAACAATTGTTTGACTTGATGAGCCTCAAGGCCTAATACAGACAGCATTGCCAAAAACTCATCGATCTGGTTTTGTTCTAAAAAATACTGCGCCCAAGACCACAATTCCGCATTGGGCATTTTTTGACGGGCGGACAAGGCTCTGAACAAACTGATACATCCCTGCTGATTTTTTTTAAACTCGCTCATTAGCCCCCGAGTTTCCAGCAGAACATCCTCATTCCCGCGCAAGCGCGCCAGCAATTGATAGCACCTCAACTCTGTATTGCGCCCATCGCGCACTGGGTCGTATAAAGCCATGAACTGCGTGTCATCTTGTCGTGTACCCAGAACGCGCATCCAATCTTGAAGCATTCGTTCGGCCACAAATTCTTTTTTATGCGCGGCAATAAATGCCTGCACTTCACCTTTTAGGGCGATCGCATCGCCGTTGCGTAGACGCAAACTTAAATCGTAGTAATCCGCGTCTGCGGCAAAAATCGTTTTTTGTAATAACTGTCGATTCCGATGCACTTTGGCATGGTCGTTATGCATTGCGGCATTACGCAACTCAAAAAAAGCCCGCCCCACAGAGTCTGCCGCTTCGACCGTCTGATTTGATGACTGCGTTGAAGCCGCTAAGGGTTTAGAAGCTAAGGGTTCGCGCACTTTGGTTCGGCCCCAAGCGGTATGAGTGTAGGCATCAAGCCCCACAATAAACAATAATCCGACACACCACAATATCAAGCAAGGATAGACCGCCTTTGCGCGTTTTGAACTTGTACCTTTTGAACTTGTACCTTTTGATCGCCTCGTCACATTTATCGGTAAACCGCAAAAATCGTGCAAAATAGTTTCTGACATTTATCAATCCAATGGTATGGTTACTTTAAAGGGCACTTCTATCAATACAGAATGTGCGGATGAAGTGCGAGGCGCACAGCACACAGCACACAGAAAGCGGAACGTACATACAGTACGTGAGGATTTCGCGTACTGCGCAACAAAGCAATTCGCCGCAAAAATGAATTGATAGAACTGCCCTAAAATCTATCTCGTCGATATTACACCATATAAATCAATAACTTAAAATAGTATTTTAATGTGAATTATTAACATTTTTAAACTCAGCAAAGGCCATTATCAGTGACTCCTTCATTACCGCCCTCAAAAGAAGCACAACGTCCTTATTTACGCCGCATCCGTCAAAAGCTTTGTGCCGATACCACCGCTAGACGGGATAAAGAAACGCGCGCCTGTGCGAACGCACTACAACTCTTGTCCCAACAAGCACAGCAAACACCGCAAGCCCATTTAACAATCGCTTTGTATGCGCCCTTTGGTTCTGAATTGAATTGTCATCTGATGATTCCCGCTCTGCTAGAGCGGCACTATCATTTGGCGCTGCCGCAAATAAAAGGAAGCGCCATGCGTTTTGTACCCTGGGATGGTGCGAGCGCACTGTGTGCTGGCCCTTTTGGCATTAACGCCCCGATTACGCTCGACAATAGCGCAGAAGTCTGTCCCGACATTCTGATCGTCCCCTGCCTTGGCTTTAACTCAGAAAAATACCGTCTGGGTTATGGGGGTGGTTTTTATGATCGCTGGTTAAAAGCGCACCAACCCGCACCTTTAAGCATAGGACTGGCGTTCGCAGAGCAACAAACCGATTTTGCCACCGAAGTCCACGACTATCGTCTGGATCAGATTGTCACCGAGCAGGGCGCATTCCAAGCTTGATTCCAAGGATGATTACCCTCACCTCGCTTCATTCACCCTGTTTTATTCATTGCGGAAAGTGCTGGCGCTGCCATGCCTGGTATTCAGGGCTTTGGCGAATCGGGTCGAAATCCGGGTCAGTGCGCCAGTGGCTTGTGTCAGTTTCTAATTCACCAGATTGCCGACACCGCTCTAGCTGCGCCACCGCCGCGCCCGCTTGATTTTGCTGCGCATACACACACGCCAAGTTGTAGGCCACCATTTTGGCACCAGCCGCGCTCATGTCGCGGTGGCGCTCTAACAGCTTTTGCGCTTGCGCTAACAAAGCTTTGGCGTCAGCAGGGGCGGTGGCTTTGATGGCTTGCGCTTCTGTAGCCAATGCAGCGCCCCAGTTGTTGGCCGCTTCGTGATCGTCTGCTTTGATGGTCAAGGCCTGCGCGAACTTCTCGCCCGCCGCCTTCCACAAGGCCCTCGCTGCTGGCAAGTCCTGGTCATCTAGCTTGCAGTCTATCA
>JAVKMA010000065.1:0-3827 GCA_031538685.1 Burkholderiaceae bacterium
ATTTCTTCCAAATTTTGTTGTAACTCATCAGGACTACTGGCAGTACCAAAACGAAAATTAAAGTCCACCACCACTTCCCCAGGAATCACATTACCCGCGCCAGTGCCCGCATGGATATTGGATACTTGCCAGGTTGTTGCGGGAAAATAATCATTCCCCTTATCCCATATTTTTTCTGCCAATTCAGTTAGTGCAGGCGCTAATTGATGAATCGGATTTTGCGCCAAATGAGGATACGCAATATGTCCTTGCACACCCAAAACTGTTAAACGGCCTGACATCGAACCACGCCGCCCATTTTTAATCATGTCACCCAAAACATTAACTGAGGTTGGTTCACCGACCAAACAATAGTCCAGCGTTTGACCGCGATTTTTTAACACCTCGCACACACGTACTGTGCCATCTAATGCGGGGCCTTCTTCGTCACTGGTCAGTAAAAACGCCAAACTCAAAGTAGTGTTCGGATTGTTTTGCAAAAACTCTTCATACGCCACCACCATTGCGGCAATCGAGGCTTTCATATCCACCGCACCGCGCGCATAAATCACCCCATCCGTAATCCGTGGAATAAAGGGATCACTTTGCCAGCCTTTGCCCACAGGAACGACATCCGTATGTCCGGCAAACACAAAACACGGCCCACCATTATTTTTATACGCCCACAGGTTATCCACTTCGCCAAAGCGCAAGCTCTCGTGACTAAAACCCAATTGATTCAAGCGTGCCGCGATCAATTCTTGACAGCCTTCATCTCGCGGCGTAATCGATCGACGCGACAACAAATCGCAAAGTAAAGTCACACTGGTTTCACTGGTCGTATTCATTTTTTGCCTTTATTTCAATGATGCGCGCTGTGTTTGCATGTGTTGCAACTTAGACTCAAAGTCAGCTAAACGTTGACGTTCTTGCGCGACCACCGCAGCGGGCGCCCGATCAGCAAATTGGGGGTTATCTAATTTAGTGCGCGCTTTCATCACTTCGTTTTCCAAACGCGCAATTTCTTTATCCAAACGTCCGATCTCTGCCGCAAGGTCTAATTCAATGCGCAACATCAGGCGACAATGATTTAATACTGGCATGGTGGGTGCAGGTGTCGCAGGAAGTGTATTCACCAATTCAATATCACTCAATTTAGCCAAGCTGCATAAATACGGCGAGAACGCGGTAATTTGCGCACTCAAAACCGCTTGATGATCACTGTCTAGTTCAAACACTAAAGGTACTCGCGCGGCAGGTGACACATTCATCATGCTGCGTAAATTGCGCGCGGTATCAATCACTGACTTTAATTGTGTCATCCATTGTTCCGCCTCGGGATTGATTTTTTCATTTTGCGCTTGCGGAAAATTTTGCGTCGCCACCGTTGCAAATTCACCTTCTGCAATTTTGCCAGAACGCAACGCAAGCTCTTGCCACAAAGTCTCTGTGATAAATGGAATCAAGGGATGCGCCAAGCGCAAAATTGTTTCCAAAATACGCAGCAACAAAGTTTGTGTGTAGGCCTTTTGATTTGGGTCTTGTAATTGCACTTTGGTCAATTCCAAATACCAATCGCAATATTCATCCCAAACCAGTTGATAAATCGTTTGTGCCGCTAAATCAAAACGATATTCCGCAAAGTGACGCGCCACATCCGCTTCGGCACGTTGCAGAGTTGAAATCATCCATTGATCAACTTTGGTCGGAACTCCTTCCGCTAAAGGTGTCGGGACATCTTCAGTATTCATCAGCACAAAGCGCGTCGCATTCCATAATTTGTTGCAAAAATTACGGTAACCCTCACAACGTTGTAAATCAAAATTGATATTGCGCCCGTGCGTTGCTAAAGATGCAAAAGTAAACCGCAGGGCATCAGAACCATAAGCGGCAATGCCTTCTGGAAATTCTTTTTTTGATGCTTTGGTAATCGATTCAGTTTGTTTGGGATTCATCAAACCGGTGGTTCGTTTTTGGATCAAAGTTTCCAAACTCACCCCATCAATAATATCCAAGGGGTCTAGCGTATTACCCTTGGACTTTGACATTTTTTGCCCGTTGGCGTCACGTACTAGGCCATGCACATAAACCGTATGAAAAGGAATTTTTTGAGTGCAATATGCGGTCATCATCACCATGCGCGCCACCCAAAAAAATATGATGTCAAAACCTGTTACCAATACTGATGAAGGTAAAAAATTTTGATAGTCCGTGTTTTTCGTATCCGGCCAACCGACTGTTGAAAACGGCACCAAGGCTGAACTAAACCAGGTATCCAAAACATCATCGTCACGGCGTAGTTTTTTACCCGCACCCGCTTGCGCTTGCGCCTGTGCTTCGGTTCGCGCGACAAAAACGTTGCCCGATTCGTCATACCACGCTGGGATTTGATGGCCCCACCACAACTGGCGCGAAATACACCAGTCTTGGATATTGACTAACCATTGGTCATAAGTGGTTTTCCAGTTTTCAGGTACAAATTTAATTTTTCCTGTCGCCACATTGTCTAGAGCAACTTCAGAAATACTGCGTTCTTCCAAAGGCGAGGTTTTTGGCGCAGCTTTAGTGGTGGCGACAAACCATTGATCGGTCAACATCGGCTCGACCACTACGCCCGTGCGTTCACACTTGGGTTGCATCATCACGTGAGGTTCAACTTTGATTAAATAGTTTTCCGCTTCAAGTTGCGCCACCACGGCTTTACGTGCAGCAAAACGATCCATTCCTTGAAATTGCACTGGGCCGTTGTCGTTTATTTTGGCTTCGGGCGTAAAAATCACGATCATCGGTAAGTGATGTCGCATCGCGCAGGCGTAATCGTTAAAGTCATGCGCGCCAGTAATTTTGACGCAACCTGTGCCAAATTTTGGATCGACAAAATCATCTGCAATGATCGCGATTTGACGATCACATAAAGGTAATTCAACTTTTTTACCCAACAAATGTTGATAGCGCATATCGTCGGGATGCACGCACAGCGCACCATCCGCCAACATGGTTTCGGGACGCGTGGTGGCAATCGTCATCCCGCGCACGACTTGGCTAACGCCCTCTTCATCCGTAATCGTTTGCGGACCATCAACAAAGGGATACAAAATATGCCACATATGACCTTGCGTTTCTTCAGAGACCACTTCTAAATCTGATACTGCCGTTAGCAAGGTTGGATCCCAATTGACCAAACGCTTGCCCCGATAAATCAAACCATCTTCGTACAAGCGCACAAAAACTTCAGCAACAACTTCTGATAAGCCTTGATCCATCGTGAAATACTCGCGCGACCAATCAACCGAAGCACCCATGCGTCGCATTTGACTGGTAATCGTACCGCCCGATTGCGCCTTCCATTCCCATACTTTTTCTAAAAACGCCGCACGCCCGATTTCATCGCGACGTATACCTTGGGCGCTTAACTGCCGATCAACCACAATTTGCGTTGCAATCCCCGCGTGATCCGTGCCTGGGATCCACGCGGTGTTAAAACCGCTCATACGGTGGTAACGCGCAAGAGCATCCATCAAAGTTTGTTGAAACGCATGCCCCATGTGCAAACTGCCTGTCACATTGGGGGGCGGCAATTGAATCGAAAACGCAGGGCGTGTGGTGTCACTGCTCGCAACAAAGGCTTGGCTTTGTGACCAACGCGCCAAACAATCAGCTTCTAAAGTATCTGGAGTAAACGATTTACCAAGCGCCATAAAATTCCTAAATTAAAATCCTAAATTAACAATCACTGCAAAATATAAAAAATACGCATTTTTTGCGTCCGAATTGAGTTACCGACGCCAGCGAATTTGATACGCAATCAAGGTATCACAAGACAATAAAAAAAACAGTAGCAAACTTTG
>JAVKMA010000066.1:0-10572 GCA_031538685.1 Burkholderiaceae bacterium
ATTTATTACACGATAACGCCCAAGGTTCGCGTTTAATTGAACTTCGTCAAGAATTTCAAAGCGTTGAGTTCACTCAAATCACCCGAGCGCCAACATTATCAATCCTGCGCAATTTCTCTGCACCCGTACACATTATTTTTGATTACGACGACGAGGCACTATTGCGTTTGGCCAGTCAGGACAGTGATCGCTTCAATCGCTGGGAAGCTGGGCAAAATCTGGCGCTACGCTATTTTTTACGGGCGTATCAACAAACTATTGAGGATGCCGTTTTACCAGAGTCTTATTTGACCTATCAAAAAAATATTCTGAACGATTGTTCGATCGACGCGGGATTTCGGGCACTTTTATTGAGCTTGCCCAGCTACGAGCGATTTACCGAAGCGCTGACACAAGACCCACTCCAAACAATTGACCCACAGCGTGCCAGTGCGATCTGGCAACGCGGACAAAGCGATTGGGCGAAGGCCTTGCATACTGATTGGCGAAAGGCTTACCTAGAGCAGCATACACAAAATGCGCAAAATACACAAAATCAGACGGCATATTCACTCACGGGACAAGGTTCACGACGTTTACAAAATTTGGCTTTGCATGCACTTTTAGTCAATCCAAACTCTGCCGATTTAGGTCGTTCAAACCAGACTCACCCAAACGATGCCGTCGCCTTAGCCCAACGGCAATATCAGTTGAGCAACAATATGAACGACCGCTTTGCGGCCTTACGTAACCTGGTTCATAACGCTAACGCCAACGCTAACGCGACGACTCAAGCACTTTTAAGAGATTTTTATACCCGCTATCAACACGACTCTTTAATCATCGATAAATGGTTTGCGCTGCAAGCCAGCGCCCCCGCTATCTCGATGGATCAATTGCATGCTTTGATTGAACACGCTGACTTTTCGTATACCAACCCGAATCGGGTTCGCAGCGTCGTTCATAATTTTTGTTTGAATAATCCACGCGCATTCCATCGCCTTGATGGTGCGGGTTATGATTTTTGGTTGACGCAACTGACGCGTTTGTGTCGCGTGAACGTACAAGTGGCCGGACGTTTAGCGCGTGCTTTGGAACACTGGAAAAAATTTACGCCCGCTTATCGAGAGCTGATGTTGACGCGCTTGCAGATCGCACAACAAAAAATACACGCCAAAGATGTCGTTGAAATTCTTGAAATGGCACTGTACTGATTTTTATTGATTTTTTACTGTCCTGCGCCCAAAAACCTGCTTAGGGAATCGACATGATCAGCACGATTATCGTGCTTGCTAATTCGTGCTGATCAATACAGGCTAGACCAAGCGTCGTACTTTGTTCAAGCCACGGCGCCAGAGATTTGACATATCGTCAACAATCGTGAACGCCGCTGGGATCACTAACAAGCTTAATATTGTTGAGGTCAATAAACCACCGATCACCGCAACCGCCATTGGCGAACGAAAACTGCTGTCAGCTTCGCCCCAACTCATCGCGATCGGTACCATTCCGGCACCCATCGCAATGGTTGTCATCACAATTGGACGCGCCCGTTTTTCACACGCATCCAAAATAGCATCCAGTCGGGTTAATCCATGTTTGCGTCGCGCTTCAATTGCGTACTCCACCAACAGAATCGAATTTTTGGTCGCCACACCCATCAACATAATCAAGCCGATTAAAGACGGCATCGAAAAACTTTTATGCGCAAATAGCAAGGCCACAAACGCCCCTCCCAAAGACAGCGGCAAGGCCATCAAAATGGTGAAGGGCTGTAAAAAAGCTTTGAATAACAAGACCAGGACAATATAAATACACAGCACACCAGTCAACATCGCCAAACCAAAACTGGCGAACAACTCTCCTTGGACTTCCGCATCGCCGACTTCCAGCACTTTGACACCCGCAGGTAAATTGCGCACACTGGGCAATTTTTCAACCGCTTGCTTCATATCACCCAAGGCGATATTGGCGAGTTCAACTTCAAAGTTGATATTGCGCGAACGGTCATAACGGTCAATTTGCGCAGGTCCACCGCCAAACGACAAAGTTGCCACTTGGCTCAACATCACAGGGCCATGACTACCTGGTACGGTTAAGCGCCCCAAAATGTCTAAGCTCTCGCGCGCATTAGCATCAAGTTTGACCACAATAGGGACTTGGCGTTGCGGTAAATTAAGTTTCGCCAACACGCTGTTGTAATCGCCTACGGTCGCGATGCGCAGGGTTTCGGCAATCGCGCTACTGGTCACGCCCATTTCTGCGGCGCGGGTTAAATCAGGCAGCACGCTGATTTCGGTTCGTACTAAAGCCGAGCTTGATTGAATATTACCCACCCCCGGAATCGTACGTAAATCGTGACTAATCAAATTAGCCACCGTCTGAAGCGATACCGCGTCATCGCCGGTCAAGGTCAAAATATATTTTTCACCCGAACCACCCAAACCAACTTTGCTGCGTATTCCGGGTAAATTCGCCAAGCTCGCACGAATTTGATTTTCGATCACTTGCTTGCGTGGTCGCGTGCCACGCTTGTCCAACTGTATTGTCAATACGGCTTTGCGTGATTCCGCTGCGCCCTTTGGCGCAAAAGGATCAGTTCCCGCAGAACCTGAACCAATGGTCGTATAAATCGATTTGATATGCGCCAAGGCGACTATGCGCTGGCGCGCATCTTCCGCTTGCGCAATGGTTTGTTGCAAAGTCGATCCGGGCGGCAACTCTAAATACACCTGCGTTTGTGAGTTGTCATCGGCCGGAATAAAACCTTGTGGCAATAGAGGAATCAAAGACACTGATCCAATAAAAAATAATCCCGCACCTATCATCGTGATCCAACGATAGCGCACGCACCACAGCGCCCCAGTTTTGTAATGCCTGATCCATGAAGCTTCGTCTTGGTGCTGCATCCATTGGGTGATGCGCATACGCCAGGATATTTTTTGTCCCGACACCGGCGCGCCAAAATCGATCGCGGGCTTTAATAAATACGCCGCCATCATGGGCGTCAAAGCCCGCGCCACGATTAAAGACGCAAACACGGCAAAGGATGCTGTCCAGCCAAATTGTTTAAAAAATTTACCCGGAATTCCCGCCATAAATGCGGTCGGTAAAAACACCGCGATTAAGGAAAAAGTTGTCGCGATCACCGCCAAACCGATTTCATCTGCGGCTTCCATCGCGGCTTGATAAGGGGTTTTGCCCATGCGCATATGGCGCACGATATTTTCGACTTCAACAATCGCATCATCGACCAAAATTCCAATCACTAAAGACAGCGCCAACAAAGTCACGACGTTAATGGTGAAACCCATGTAGTTCATGCCGATAAACGCAGGTATCGCCGACAAAGGCAAGGCGACTGCCGTCACGACAGTCGCGCGAATATCGCGCAAAAACAGCCACACCACCAAAATCGCCAAGAGCGCGCCTTCGTACAGCAACGCCATCGAACCGGCGAATTCTTCTTGCACAGGAGTCACAAAATCAAACGATTCCTTAATTTGTAGTCCGGGGTGATTCGCTTGCAATTGTTGTAATTTTTCGCGCACCTTCGCACCGACTTCAACTTCACTGGCGCCACGACTGCGCGCCACTTCAAATCCCACTACCGGTTTACCATCCAAAAACGCGGCGGCGGTTTGCTCGGCCACCGTGTCGACAATTTTGGCAACTTGTTCTAAACGAATCCGCCGCCCATCCGATAAGGCGATATCCAAATTGGCGAGTTCTTGCGCTGATTTAGATAAGGACAACAAGCGCATCGGTTGTTGACTGCCACCCATATCCGCACGGCCACCCGCACGTTCAATTTGTACTTGCGCCAATTGGCGCGAAACTTCAGTGGCTGAAGTCCCCAAAGCTTGCAATTTCAAAGGGTCCAACAAAATTTGGATTTCGCGGTTAACACCACCGACGCGATTGATCGCACCGACGCCACGCACCGACAGTAACAATTTAGCGATGTCATTTTCAACAAACCATGAAATCGCTTCGGCGTCCATTTTGTCGGACTTGACGGTGTAGGCCAGTACGGGGCCGCCCGCCAATTCGATTTTGTTAATAATCGGTTCGTTCACATTGCTGGGCAAATCGCCGCGCACTTTTGCCACGGCAGAGCGCACATCGTCCAGCGCTTCTTGCGTACTTTTTTCAATCCGAAATTCGGCAGTAATTGACACCACGCCGTCCTGCACTTTGGTGTAAATGTGCTTTAAACCCTGCAGCGTTGCCAAACTGTCTTCCAATTTACGCGCGACATCGTTTTCTAATTGATTAGGCGCGGCGCCTGGCAAAGTCGCAATGATGGTGATATTGGGCACATCTAAATCGGGAAAGTTTTGCACCTTCATCGATTGAAACGAAAACAAGCCTGCCAAAGTCAGCATCACAAAAATCATTGCGGCAGGAATGGGGTTGCGGATAGACCAAGCAGAAACATTCATAAGGTCACCTTTTACTTAACGAGATTGACCGTATCTGCATCATTCAAAAAACCAGCCCCTTGCACGGCGACCCATTCTTTTGCTTGAATACCAAAGAGCACTTCAACCCGTTCGCCGACACGCCGACCGGTTTCAATTTTGCGTTGATTGGCTTTATTGCTCGCGTCAATCACAAACACATACGGATTGCCGTCGCGCATCACGATTGACTGCGCAGGAATCGTCAAAGCCGCGTTTTGCCCCAAGGCAAAGCTGCCCTGCGCAAAGGTGCCTGCTTTTAAATCTTTATGTCGCGGCAAATCGACGTAGACCAAAACATTGCGCGTTTGCGCGTTTGCTGAGGGTGCAATCGAACGCACGGCACCCGCCAAATTCACGCCGCTATCGGTGCGCACTTGTACCTGTTGGCCCACTTTGATTTTGGCAACTTCTGTGGCGGTGACTTCAGCACGCCATTCCAAACGACTTTGACGCAGTAAACGAAATAACTCCTGACCGGAGCCAACTACCGAACCCTCAGTCGCCAAGCGTGCCGAAATAATGCCGTCATCCGGCGCTTTGACTTCGGTATTGGTCAATCGAATTCGACTGATTTCTAATTGCGCTTTTGCGACTTTTTCTTGTAACTGAAATTGCGCCAGTTGTGATTGCGACAATGAGCCACTGTCCTGAATCGCGCGCGCACGGGCGGCTTCTGATGTCGCATTCTCGTATTGCGCTTGCGCTTGCAAAAATTCAGCGCGCGTCAAATCACTGACAAAACTCGCCAACGTCTGGCCTTTATGCACCTTGTCGCCAACGTTCGCCAAAACAGAATGTAAACGCAAACCATTCACCTCGGCGCCAATAATGGCCTCTTGCCACGCGACAATATTGCCATTGGCTTGCAAAATGAGGGGAATGTTTTGGCGTTGCGGTTCGCGCGCCGTCACCGTCAACGCCGCTTTCATCACCGCATTTGCTGAATTTGCGGTATTGCTGACATGGCTTGCTGAACCACCAGTATCAGGCTTGACCTGTGATTTTGGTCGTAATATCACAAGGACTAAAACGATGATGGCGAGCACGATCGTCAGAATAATCCACGCGACGCGAGGCTTCTTCGCGACAGAAATTTGAGACCCCTGAAAAAAACGTTTCATGATTTTTATGGTTAAGCGTGCTGCGCATCAATCGTCCGCGCAGGGTTGACAGTATTAAAACGAATGGGCGCCGATTTTACTTGAACGCTTTGCCTAGTCTGGTCAATCGATTTGATGGTTTGGATGTTCAGCTTCCCTGTGTTCTCCAAGGCTTCTTTCACAAACCCTAGGAAACGCTGTCATGCATTGGTCAGAAAACTTTGTGACACTGACACCACCTTCACCAATCATATTCAGACTGAATTTCTATGAACACCATTCCTATGAACACCATTCCGATGAACACTATCGCCTATCCGCACGGGATTTACGCGATTGATACGGGTTATCACACCGCGATGCATGACGCTTTGTACGCCGTCGTTGATCACGGGCGCGTCGCACTGATTGATTGCGGAACCAATTACAGCCTGCCCAGAATTGAGCATTTTTTAGCGTCTATCGGCTTAGATAATGATGCGGTCGATTATCAAATTTTGACGCACATCCATTTGGATCACGCCGGTGGCGCAGGCGCCGTCATGCAAAAATTTCCACATGCACAATTGGTGGTTCACCCGCGCGGTGCGCCACATATGGCCGATCCCTCCAAACTGATCGCGGCAACCGAAGCCGTGTACGGTCAAGCAGAAACACAAAAACTGTATGGTCGCATTTTGCCTATCGATCCGACGCGGATTCTGGTCACTAACGATGGTTTAGAAATTTCCTTGGGCGAGCGCCAGTTGTTGTGTATTGATACACCTGGTCACGCCAAACACCATATCGCGATTTGCGACAGCCTGAGCGGTGGATTTTTTACGGGGGATACTTTTGGTTTGTCTTACCGCGAGTTTGATCAAACCAAAGAGACTGGTGTCAAACAATTTGTTTTCCCGACCACAACGCCGTCACAATTTGATCCCGAGGCTTTGCGCGCGACGCACGCTCGAATCGCCAGCTATGCCCCGCCGCTGCTTTATTTGACGCATTTTGGCGCGATCCAATTTACCCCTGAATTGCCGGCGCAACAGGCGCTCTTAATTGAGGCTTTGGCGCACATGGCTTTGCGTATCCACAACACTGCCGGCTCTGCCGAGGACGCACAAACTGAGCTGTGTCAAGAGATGGCTGGATTACTGCAGGAAACGGCGCAACGCGATGGATGGGCCAATCCTGATCGCATTTTGACGCGCTTTGAGATGGATATTCAGCTCAACGCGCAGGGTTTATTGGATTGGGCGAAAAAAAATTCAACAGCTCGCTAAGCAGGCGGCGACGCGTTATCACTTTAAATAAGCGGTGACGCGCTATCACTGACGATGCGTTCGGTGGGGAAATGCAAACTAAAGCGACTGCCTTGCCCTAACACCGATTCAATTTCTAAACGACCATTCAAACGCTGCATCGTGTGTTTGACAATCGCCAGACCCAGCCCCGTTCCTTGCACTTGGCGCGAGTAGCCTTCATCAACACGATAAAAACGTTCGGTCAAACGTCCAATGTGTTCAGCGGCAATGCCCAAACCTTGATCATTCACGTGAACACTTACACCACTGTTCTCCACCAACCACGACACTGTAATCGTTCCACCTTGTGGGCTGTAGCGCACGGCATTGACGACCAAATTATTAATCACGCTATGCAACAAAATTTCAGGAATGCGCAATAGCACATCCTCGCCTTGCTGAACAAAGTGATAAGGCTGTGGCAACTGGTTGACCAATTGCTGGGCACCGGACAAACTCTGCGTCACTACGTTAGTGAGACTGATGACATCGCGTTTATCGATCGCTTCGATGCCTTCGCGTTCCAGTGCGCTTAAGGTTTGCATGTCTTCAATCAGACGCATCATGCGTTGACTTTCACGATACATGAGTGGCAAATTAGCACGCAGGGTTTCAATACTTTGATTTTCTGATTGCATGGCCAGCGCTAAAAACCCATGAATGACAGTCAAAGGCGTGCGTAATTCATGCGAAGAGTTGGCGATAAAGTCGCGCCGTAAACGTTCCAGATTTTTTTGTGCGGAACGATCTTGAGTCACCACAAAATACTTTTCCGTATCCAAGCGAATCACCAGCAGCATCAGAGTGCGACCATAAAAAGTGAACTCCAATTCGCTGGAAAAATCACCCGCCTGAAAATATTTAATTAAATCCGGATTGCGTGCCAAATGGGTCAGACGAATACCCAAATCCTCTTGAGTGCGAATGCCCAAATGCTGGGCAAACACTTCATTCATCCACTCCAGGGAAAAATGCTGATCAATAATCGCCACGCCATCGGGCAATAAATACAAATAACTATCTAAATTACCGATACGCTCTTTTTGCGCGGCAATCAACTGAGTTTGCTTGCGACTTTGACGCGCGATTTGACGAAAAACGCGCCCCCAAGTACCAAAACCTTCTGAAGGAAAACGATTGTTCTGCGCCCACTTGAACAATTGATACTGGTGGTAATAATGCGCAATTAACCAGCCCGCACACCACAGTAACACCGCCACTGGACTGATTTGATAGAGCAAGTAGGCACCGATTCCAATGGTGCATAAGGCAAATACAAAAGCCGGCCAGAATGCCGACCAGGGCGTCGACGTGACATTGTTTTTCATATGGACGGTTTTATATGGGCAGTTCTATCAAGATTACGATTCACACATCACGCCGCAAATGAGCCTTGCGCCTAGTTGCACCTAGTGGGGCAAGTTCAAAACCACTGTGCCAGGGGTAATTTGATGTGCCGCAAACCAACCCGCATTCATTTCCAAAGCATACTGAACCGGCTCTTTGGCGCAATGCGTCGTCAAGGTTTTGGGTTGCATATCTTCAATATTCACAATCTGCCCTTGGGCATTGATAAACGCCACGCTTAAAGGCAGCAAGGTGTTTTTCATCCACATACAGGTGTTTTCGGGCGCGGCACTGATAAATAGCATTCCGCCATCTTTGTCTATTTTTTTGCGATTCATCAAACCGAGCGCGCGTTGGGCGTCAGTGCTGGCGACTTCAACCTTGATTTGAACAAACGGACTGTTAGAAAATTTTAAAATGTGTAGCGTCGGTGGGACGGCCTTTTGCGCTGTCTTTTGCGCCGTTTTTTGCGCAAACGCAGTCATCCCCACCAGTAACGTGACCCCGATCAAAAAAGCGCTGCCAGCGCGTCTAGCATTTGATTTACTAAGGTTTGAATTCAATTGAGTTTTCATAAATTTAAAGTGTTATACAAACTGAACAGCAACATTAATACAGGGCACTTCTATAGATACAGAATGTGCGGATGAAGTGCGAAGCGCACAGCACACAGAAACCGGAGCGTACATACGTACATACGTACATACATTACGTGAGGATTTCGCGTACTGCGCAACAAAGCAATTCGCCGCAAAAATGAATTGACAGAAGTGCCCTGCAGGTATCGAACATCACAGATTGTCATCAAAGCTTAGAGTAGAATCATCAGCGACGGGCTCCTGTGCATTGGAGCGAGCCAATCGGGTCAGGTCGGGAACGAAGCAGCCCTAACTCTACCTTCAAGTGCCACAGATCCAGCCCGTCATGGTCTTCTAAAGCCCTCAAAAGCGCTGAAAAAATTCTGAAAATTTCAGCATCAGGTGGTGCCATTTTAGCCCGTCGATGTGGGCTAAACCTTATTTTTCGTTTTCTCCCTAAGACAAAAATGTCCTATCAAGTTTTGGCGCGTAAATATCGGCCACGCGATTTTTCTACCTTAGCCGGCCAAGAACACGTCGTGCGCGCCTTAACTCATGCCTTGACGCAACAACGTTTGCATCATGCCTATTTGTTTACGGGAACCCGAGGCGTGGGAAAAACAACTTTATCGCGCATCCTTGCCAAAGCCCTAAACTGCATCGGTGTGGACGGCAAAGGTGATATCACCGCGTCACCCTGCGGACAGTGCGAACATTGTCGCGCGATTGATAGCGGCAACTTTATTGACTATATTGAAATGGATGCGGCGTCCAATCGCGGCGTCAGCGAAATGGCCGAACTATTGGAGCAAGCGGTATACGCGCCAACCCAAGGACGAATCAAAATTTACATGATTGATGAGGTGCACATGCTCACCAATCACGCGTTTAACGCAATGCTCAAAACGCTGGAAGAACCGCCCAGTCATGTGAAATTTATTTTGGCGACGACCGATCCACAAAAAATTCCCCCCACTGTTTTATCGCGTTGTCTGCAATTTAATCTCAAGCAAATGCCGCCGGAAATCATTGCCCAACATTTGGCCAGTGTTTTAACGCAAGAGTCGATCCCATTTGAACCCCCTGCGCTGGCGATGATTGCCAAAGCTGCGCACGGATCAATGCGTGATGCGCTGTCCTTAACCGATCAGGCGATCGTGTATTCGGGCGATACGATTAGCCGCAGCAAAGTGACCGAGATGTTTGGCGCTTTAGATCAAAGTTATTTATTCCGAATTTTGGACGCACTGACCGCGCAAGAAGGGGCAAACCTGTTTGCAATCGCCCAAGAAATGTCCATGCGCAGCTTGTCATTTTCTGGCGCGCTGACTGATTTGGCCAACTTATTGCAACAAATCGCCATTGTCCAAGTCGCCAGCGATGCGCTTAGCCACGAGTTGCCGGAATACGCTGATGTACAGCGCTTGGCACAAACTTTTTCGGGCACCGAAGTTCAGGTCTATTATCAAATCGTCACCTACGGTTCGCGCGATTTAAGTTTGGCACCGGATGAATTTGCCGGATTCATGATGACTTTATTGCGCCTCTTGCGCTTTAGCCCCTCAACCAGTGAAAACACTGCGCCACCCTCAACCCGTTCATCAACTCGTTCATCAACGCCATCATCAGAAACTCAAGGCGACGCAATAGAACCCCGTCCCAACGCACCGACCGGTAGTCCTGCAAAGGCTCACGCCAGCGCAGTCTCCCCTGCCGCCACCGCATCAGTGAGTACATTGGAACCAATGTCAACGCTTTCAACGCCGATAACGCGCATGGCAATTCCGGATGCTCCCGTTGAAGTAGCAGAACA
>JAVKMA010000067.1:0-1710 GCA_031538685.1 Burkholderiaceae bacterium
CGCGGTTTTATTTTGGACAAAGGCAGCAAAGGTTTATCTGCACCCGTTTTACATGGAAAAATCGGACTGCGAACTTCGATCACCGGTCAAGTGATGATGGATGAGGTTTTTTGCCCCGAAGAAAATTGTTTTCCTGATGTGCGCGGTTTGAAAGGGCCTTTTACGTGTTTGAATTCCGCCCGCTTTGGTATTTCGTGGGGCGCCTTGGGCGCGGCAGAAGACTGTTGGCTGCGCGCTCGGCAATACGTGTTAGAGCGCAAACAATTTGGTCGGCCTTTGGCGGCGAATCAATTGATTCAAAAAAAATTGGCGGATATGCAGACCGAAATTACTTTGGGATTGCAAGCGTGTTTGCGTTTAGGACGTTTATTGGAAGACAAAAATGCGGCGCCAGAAATGATTTCGATGTTAAAACGAAATTCCTGCGGCAAGTCTTTGGACATCGCGCGAATGGCGCGCGATATGTTGGGCGGTAACGGCATCAGCGATGAGTACGGCGTGATGCGCCACATGGTAAATTTGGAAGTGGTCAATACTTATGAAGGTACGCACGATATTCACGCGCTGATTTTGGGCCGCGCACAAACCGACATACAAGCTTTTTTTAGCTCTTAAAAACGCTGGTCATTAGCGGCTAAAGATGTCGCGCCGCTAATCCAAAATCCGTGCCGCGACTTGATTCAGTCCTAAACTGCTCATCCCAAGACCCAAGACAGAGAAAGTGTGGCGGTGTTTATGACAGGGTTATCGTTGTCTTTGGATACAAGCGCTACTTTGCTTTTATACTAGGCCTTTATCGCTTACTATATTTTTGCTTGCGTTTATGACAACAACCATCTGGTCTTACAAAAACAACTTTGATCATCTAGCCAACATCAGTGCTCAAGATGATTTTTATGTGCCCCTAGATGATGTGCGGGGCGATGATTCGCCACAATCCTTGGTGCTGGGCGAATTCAATCTGGACAGCAAGGGAAACTTGAGACAGGGCTTGTTTGCACAACCTCAAACCAGGGTCTTATTTGGGGGACATGTGGGTTGCGGCAAATCCACAGAGTTGCGCAAGTTAGGTGGTCTCTTAAGCAAGCACTACACCGTAGAACATGTGGTGCTGACCGATGTGCTTGACATCAACAATTTGCGATTCAGTGATTTGCTCATTGCCTTGACCAGTCGCTTGCTTGAGCGCTTGGACGATTTGAAATTGACGCCTAATCCTATTTTTGTGAACCCTTTGCGTGATTGGTTTGATGTCCGCATCATCAAACAAGAGCAGTTTCGTGATTTGAGTATGGAAATCGGCGCAGAGGCCAAAGCTGAAACAGGCCTTCCGTTTTTACTCAAGCTCATGGCGGTCATGTCTTCAAAGTTCAAGTCAGGGGCCAGCTACCGCGAAGAGCTACGCAGAGAAGTTCAAAACGGCTTCACACAACTCAAAGACCATTTCAATTCTTTGCTGAGTCACGCCAGCGATCTGCTCAAAACGGACGACCGGGGCCCGATGCTTTTCATCGTGGATGAAAGTGAAAAGCTCAAGCATGAAGACGCTCAGTTGTTTTTTAACTACGACTTGAATCAACTGGCACAATTGAAGTGCAACATGCTGGTGTGCGCACCCATCAGTATATTGCTCGAAGAGGGTGCAGCGGGCAGCCGTTTTGGCAGCATGCAACACCTGCCCATGGTCAAGATTTATGACCGTGAAGAAAA
>JAVKMA010000068.1:0-1930 GCA_031538685.1 Burkholderiaceae bacterium
CAATTCATTAACTTTGCGCCGCCCCTTAACAGTCCAGCAACCCCTGCCGCGTCATTACGTGATTAATGGCACTCCTGCAGATTGTGTGCACATTGCGCTGTCGGGCTTATTGCTCATCAAACCCGATATTGTGGTGTCGGGAATCAATCAAGGACAAAACATGGCTGAAGACACTTTGTACTCAGGCACTGTGGCAGCTGCGATGGAGGGGTATTTAAAAGGCGTTCCGGCGATTGCGTTTTCTCAAGTCAAACAAGATTGGTCTTATTTAGATGATGCAATGACGTTTGCCGCATCGTGGTTACGCACCCATTTGTCGCACTTACCCAGTCGTTATTTACTCAACATTAACATTCCAAACTTGCCGCTGGGGGAAATGAAAGGCTGGGAATTAACCCGTTTAGGCAAACGTCACCCTTCACAACCCGTACAAAAAATTGCTACCGAAGACGGTGCAGAAACTTACTGGATCGGCCCTGCAGGAGAGGTTAATGATCGCAGTAAAGGTACTGATTTTTGCGCAGTTGAGCAAGGTTTGATGTCAGTAACGCCGCTATCGATTGATTTAACTGACTACAAAGCGATGGCGCAACTCAGTACGCAATTAACTGCGCAATTACCCCTAGATTCCAAGGCATAGTCGCGACACATTGACATGACAAAAAAATTCCCACTTCCATTAGGCACTATCGTTGCGCACACTTTAGAAAAAAATCATGTGAAAACGTCAGGGAATGCGTCCAATAAACCACTACAGAGTTCTCTACGCAACACCTTAAATAACGCGCTAATTTCACCTAATGAATCAGGGCCGCGCGCGCGAACACTTAATTCCAGCACGCCGTCGCGTGCCGCCGCCGTCAACCTAACAAATGGTTTACCCACCGCTCATCTATCCTCGAAACATCCGTCACAACATGCCTCACAAAATACGCCTTTTGCAAATTTTTCATCAATAACTCCGCCTACGCTGAGCATGACCTCACGTGGCGTGCAAGCAAAAATGATCGAACGCCTACAACAAGGCGGAATCAAATCACTCGCGGTGCTTAATGCGATGCAGCAAGTGCCGCGTCACGAATATTTGGATTCAGGGTTAGCCAGTCACGCCTACAGCGATAACGCGCTGCCAATTGGCTTTGAACAAACCATTTCACAGCCCTACATCGTTGCACGAATGATCGAAATTTTGCTTGCCTATAGCCCGCTAAGCAGTCCTCAAAACAGTCCGCAAAGCAGTGCAACAAAACCATTGGGGCAAATTTTAGAAATTGGCACTGGTTGCGGATATCAGGCGCACGTTTTATCTTTATTAGCGCGCGAAGTCTTTAGTATTGAACGCATCAAGGGGCTGTATCAACTGGCGCGTAAAAACGTGCAGTCGTTTCGCTTACCCAATTTACGCTTGATTTTGGGGGATGGTTACGCAGGATTACCTGAAGTCGCTCAAACCGCACCTTTTGATGGCATCATTTTGGCAGCGGCCTGCCCGGCGGTTCCCGAGGCCTTGAAACAACAACTTAAAATCGGTGCTTGTTTAGTTGCGCCCGTCGGTGAGGGGCAAAATCAATGGCTTGAATTGTGGCGCAGAAAAAGCGCGCAGTCGTGGCACAATGAGCGGCTTGAGCCCTGTCATTTTGTGCCAATGTTGAAAGGAATACGCGCCTTGAAAGCATCTCACTAATCGAGTACGCAAGTTCTCAAGTTCTGATGCACTGTTTATTTTTAAATTGAAATTTACTATGATGTTTTTGTTACGAGGATTACTGTGTGGTAGCGCCCTATTCGCACTGGCGGCCTGCGTCCTTACTGCGCCGCCAGGAAGTACGTCTAACGGGGCTACTAATACAACTAATACGATTGAAATCATTGAAATGAGCAGCGCATACAAAGGTGGCGTCTGCGCGCCGACTCAAAAAAACACCTCTGC
>JAVKMA010000069.1:0-5360 GCA_031538685.1 Burkholderiaceae bacterium
AATTTAAAATTTTTTTAAAAGACTTTGAAGTTGATGCTTTGAAGATTGCGAATTCTCAAGTCACGCCGCTAGGGCCCTTAAAAAGAAAATTGACGCCCAAAACTTTGCAAAAATGGTTAAGAAAAGTACGTTTTGAAACCGTAGGAATTCATTTATTTACGGCCAATACTGACGCCAATTCTCACAAAAATATCGAGCGCAATTTGTGGCCGTACTATCAACAAAAGATGGTTGATCAGCAAAGAATTAATGCGAGCGTGAGATATTTAGTTGCGCATAAAAAATGGTTTGATCTGGCGCAACAAGAATACGGGGTTCCCGAAGAGATCATTGCCGCAATTTTGTCGATCGAAACACGAATGGGAAAATTGTTGGGAAAACACCGCTCTTTAGATGCTTTACTGTCCTTAGCTTTTGCTTATCCAGAAAGCCCCAAAAAAACACAACGTCAAGAATTTTTTCGTCAAGAAGCCATCGATTTAATCGTACTTGCGATGATTAATCAAAGCGATCCTTTTGTGTATCGCGGTTCGTTTGCTGGTGCGATAGGAATGCCACAATTTATGCCCAGCTCAATTAGAAGTAATGCAATTGATTTTGATAAAAATGGACAAATTGATTTACAAGGTTCGCCCGCTGATGCGATTGGTAGCGTCGCGCGTTACTTAGTCAGCTTTGGTTGGAGGGCCAAACTGCCCTTGTTTTATGCGCCCTTACCTGAAAATTTACCGGTTGATTTAGTCCGTCTTCATGAAGTTGAGGGTATTGAGTCTCCGACTAAAACGGCCTCTGATTTGGTAGACCTGCCAATTAACTTGCCTGCCGATGATCGCTACGCGGTGATTAGCGTGCCGATTACCGAAGCGCAGCGAGAATATTTTGTGATGGGGCAGAATTTTTTTGTCATTACGCGCTACAACCACAGTTTTCGTTATGCGCTTGCGGTCACACTATTGGCTGAGGCGATGGTACAAGCAAAGAATAATATTAAGGTTGTAATGCAATAATTTTGGGAGTGATAAACACCAATAATTCTGTTTTGCTTTGGTTTTTGCTGCTGTTTTTAAAGAGCCATCCTAAAAATGGAATATCGCCTAACCACGGAACTTTGTTTTCGGTGGTGCGTTCTGATTGCGTTTCAATTCCACCTAACATCACCGTACCGCCATCATCCACCGTAACTTGCGTTTTAATATGTTTGGTATCAATCGCAAATCCAGAACGAGTTTCTTGTCCAACCGAATCTTTACTAATTTCAACATTTAAAACAACCGTGTTATCGGGTGTAATTTGTGGTTGAACTTCAAGTCGTAAATTAGCCTTCCGAAACGAGACCTGGACATTACCGCTGCTACTGGTTTGTTGGTAAGGCAATTCGGTGCCTTGTTCGATGAGGGCTTGTAACTGATCCGCAGTGATTAAGCGCGGACGTGACAGAACTTTTCCTTTCCCGCTGTTTTCAAGTGTCGATAGTTCGATGTTCAAAAATTGTTGCGCACTGGCAGAAAACAAACTGCCCGCAAAAGTCGCGGGTGCATTTCCGCCCAAGGGGTTGGCGGGCAAGTTCACCATTTGACTGTTGGTCAGGACGTCGCCAGCATTACTCAGTTGACCACTGGAAACGGCGACGGCATTGGTATTTCCACCAAACACCGCACCAGAACTTGACTTATCTATAGCGCCTAAACGGGCGCCCAAGCGTGCGCCTAGAGTTCGACCAAAACCATCGTCAGCCTCCACAATTTGCACCGCAATTTCGACTTGTCGAGTGGGTACATCTAGCCATTCAATAATCCGCCGTATGGCGGTGATTCGATCAGGTGTGTCGCTGATAAATAATTGATTGGTACGTTGATCAATCACCACCATGCCGCTTTTACTCAAGAACGGCGCGTGACCATTGTTGTCTAAATTTAAGGATTGTTTTAATACCTCGGCACGTTGGTAGCGTAGTGGAATTTGCACGGTTTCCAGCTCGCCTAATTTGACCGGTCGATTGATCCAGACCAACTCACCATATTGGCTCATTATCAATCTATGGTTTTGCACGATTTCTCGAAGGATTGTTAAACCATCAAGGTCTTTGACATTGATGGACGCATAGTCTTCAACGTCATTGCCCAAAATTAAACGCATTCCCGCCAGTTGCGTAATGTGCTTGAGTAGCACTCGCAGATCGACGTGTTGAGCGTTAATCGTAAAACGCGCGGTGTTTCGTGTATTTTGCTTCGATGTAATGGGTGAAATAGGGGGGGTGATCAGAGGTTCTGTCATGCTGGGCGGTGCGTGCACACAGCTGCACAGCATCAAGCTGACAAAAATCACATGCAATATGAGGTGTGCGCGGACCATGACTTTACTCCTCGTATACCGTACCAATATTCCAAGAGACTGTTTGATCCCCTTTTTGCAGGACAACATGATCGTCGTTAATGGCTTGAATCTTTGTCGATGATGATATTGATGAAGGCGTTATTGATGAAGGTGTTATGGGCAAGGATTGCCCGATGTTCAACACCCATGATACTTTGCCCCGTGACACTATTGCTTGTGTAGAGGAAGTGACTGAGGCGTTGGTATGATAAATCAGCGTGACCAATTCCAGTTGATTGGGCTGTAATGTATTCGTTGGTAGTGTTTTGGGTGAATTAGTGGTGGATGGGACTGTTGAGTTTTCAACTGTGTTTTCAATTTTGGGTGCAAAATTTGCGCCCGCAGAATTGGGTGATATAGCAGAAGATAATTTTTTGGCACGCGGCGGTTTCGCATTTGCTTCTTTTGAGGCGCCGCTCAATTTTTGGGTATCAGTGATTGATTGAGTCGTGCGAGTTGATGGCGAATTTTTAGTGCGTTGTTCTTGCAACCATTTTTGTACGGTTTGCGCATTGACAACCGCACACAGCAAAACGCCCACCAAAAAAATACCCGTAGTGAATACGGGCGTTTTATGAGGGTGTGTTGACATGATGAAATTCGATCGGTAGCAATGGCTCTAAATAGGCATCACACCGTTAATCATCATGTCACTCTGCCACTATGTGCCGGTGGTCGCTTCTTGGGCGGGAATCAAAGCTTGGGTTAAACGTTCGCTGCCTTGGCGGGTCAGTCGATGCACACCGTGGCGCGGACTGTCAATCCAATTGTGTCGTGTCGCCCAGTAGCGAATCATTCCGCGCATATTGATGGCATTCGTTTTGTACTGAATCGACTCACAAAAGGTCAAAATTTGTGGCATCGTGTGGCCATCAGTACCGATGAACTGCAAGATTTTGAAGGCTTCTGGTGTTAACTTTCCCGCATCGGCACGCCCACGTTTGGCTCCAGTGGTTTTGTTTTTTTTCTGGCCTATTGTTTTGCTACCAGTCTTGCTATTTTTGGCTTCGAGACCGTCGTTTTTATACAAGGTCATGACCGCGCTTAAGCGTTTTTTACGCAAGACGATTTCTTTTTGGAGAGCGTCGATTTTGTCTTGCAATCCAGAAATTTTATTTTGTTCTATTTTAATTAAGTTTTGAAGTGACATAATTTTGCTCAGTTTCGCTCAGTTTCGCTCAGTTTCGCTCAAGATGGTTAGTGAAGGAATGACATAAAGTTAAGGTGTAAATTTATCTTTACATCAAAGTAGGATCAAAGTAAAGATAAAGTAGAAATAAAAATCGCCACGACCTAGTGTATGACTTTATGACGAAAGAATCAAGCCGATTGATATTAAAAATGAGAGAATTTTTTAAACCGGTTCTACTTCACGAATTCTTTTGAGTACTTTGCTACGAATTCTTTGTTGTTTGAGAGAGGAGAGATGTTGCACAAACAGGATGCCGTTCAAATGGTCAATTTCATGTTGAATACAAACGGATAATAATCCATCGGCTTCAAGGCTGAAAGCTTGTCCCGTAATATCTTGTGCTTTCACGGTAATCAAATCGGGACGCATCACCGTATCATAAATATCTGGTGTGGATAAACAACCTTCTTCCCATTTCTTCATTTGGGGACTCTCGGTCACTATCTCAGGATTCACCAGTACCAATAACTGGTCACGTTCGTCACTGACATCGACCACGATGATGCGTTGATGGATATTGATTTGAGTTGCGGCCAAGCCGACGCCTTTGGCGTGATACATGGTTTGGGCCATATCAAGCGTTAAAGCGGCCAGCGCGTCATCAAACTGGGTAACGGCTTTGGCAACAGTATGCAGGCGAGGATCGGGATAATGAAGAATGTCTCGTAACATAATAAACCTTCAGAGATTGTGCAATTTAGTGTTTGGTTGCCGAAGCTTCTAAACGCCAAATAATGATTTCTTTAATGATTAAACCACTGACGCCGAGCATTAATACTAAAAGCAAAACTAAAGTCCCTGTTTTGCCCGCTTTAGATTCCCACGCCAATTGTAATACGATAAACAACATAACTACGATCAACCCGCCAACACCAAAGTAAAGGCCGTAGTTGGCGAGTTGAGCCTCGGTATATCCAAACATGAGAGTACTCTTAAATAGGGGGCGCGATATCGGGTGAGGTTGCAGCGTCTGGTTGCGGCACTCCTTGATGAGTGGTCAGAGGTATCACGCCAGCCCATACTGGCCAGCTTAAGTCTTCTTCATCATCTTTGGGCGGGCCACTACGCACTTTGGCGCTACCTTCTTCAATTTTCATGCGTAACACTCTTGTGGCTTTTAACTCTTGCGCATTGATCGGACGCAGGGTATCAAAACGTTCTGGAAACAAGCTATCCGTAAACCGTTTTAAGGCGGCGATTTTGTGTGCCTCATCTTCAACCCATTCTGCCTTACCGAACAACATCACGCTACGGTAATTCATCGAATGATGAAAAGCGCTACGCGCCAGTACGAAACCATCTAAATGGCTGATAGTGACACAAACCGGAATATTCTCACTTTGTGCACGTAGCATCCGTGACGCTGATGAGCCGTGCCAGTAAATGTAATCGGCATCGCGCCAATGCGCCGTCGGAGTGACATAAGGCATGCCGTCAATGACATAACCAATGTGCGCCAGCCGACCACTGTCAATAATCGCATTGACAGTCGCACGATCTAAATGGGCCCGTTCGGGCATACGTTTGATGCGTGAATGATCGGTATTTGAAAGGCGATTTGTATTCATTTTAAAGTCCTTAATGAGGTAAGCACTAAACAATTAAGCATTGGTTTTTGTGGTACCTCAAGTCAGCATGAGTAAGAGGTATGACAAAATGATAATTGTAAAAAGAGATGGTATTCAGCTTGCCCTTAAACATTGTCAGCAGATTTTTTCCCGTCGGTGATTTTTTGACTTTCCAAAGAGGGAATCGCTAACAGGGCGCGAATTTTTTCTTCGATTTCACGCGACAT
>JAVKMA010000005.1:0-3082 GCA_031538685.1 Burkholderiaceae bacterium
CTCGAGCCTGAAAAGCAAAATAAAGAATTTACTTTATAATATATCTATATTAAATTAATTTTATCCGACACTGCCGTCGATCGAACCCTTCGTTTCTTACAGATGAAAAAAAGAATCAAGCTATAGATCGCAAAGTCCCTAATAGTTCCAATCAACATATTGATAAATTCACGCTCCATATAAATAATATTGTAAGCGAGTGCTATGAATAGCGAGTTCTTGACAATGCTCTTTGAAATCAAGATGCCTTGATCAACTTTCTTTGCCGCGTATCCTAAAAATGCTGCGCTGAATATTAAACCAACAGCACCGCCCCAATAGTAAACATCAGCAATGACAAATGAGTTGGTATCACCTTGTAGGTTTTCAAATTCAAATGCCAAAATGTTAGATTTGACTGTGGTTAATGCATTCGCTTTGAGTTCTAGACCAGTCGATAGAAAGGGAATTGACGAAACTATGGGGGAGGCTATTGCGCTGGGGTTGACGCCGGTGAGCGGATAACCGTAGATTTCAATGAGTGATGATATCAGCTCTAAGCCATCTAATCGTTTTAGAATTTCGTCTGAGAAGTACACACTGAAATCATCAGCCGAAGTGGATGAAATTCTGTATAATGAAACTAAAAAGAAAACGAATACTGCGATCAAAATCGTATAGATAAAAAGAATATTAAATTTCTGCCTATTTAATGAGTTCTGAAGAATAATAATCGAGCATGCCAGCAAGAAGAAGGCTTGACTACGAGAAAATGCAAGACCTGAAAGTGCAAAAGCAAGTATTAAACATAAGATCAGAATTTTGTCCGCCAAATTCAACTTAAAATTTACCTTCTTCGCAATCAAGTGTGCGACCATAAATGGCATTAGCAATTCAAAAACACGAAACACGGCTAGATGCAATAGTGGGATGCCAGAAAAAAGAGTCGCTGCTTCATGTGTTCCTATTCGTCGGTTCATTAAACCATATTCTAGTGATAAAGCTGAAAACAGCAGCGCCCAAATCATCATTAAAATTGTGCCAAATTTACTAATTAAAAACTGGTTATCAATTGGCAGTAAGTGGCGTCGTGTAGCTTTCGATGCTGATCCCGCCACAATGAAGATAATTGCAAAAAGCAATGCAATTATAAAGCTATAGCTAGTAGTTTCATTTCCTCGACTGAAAATGATGACGGGACTCGCGAATAAATATAAACCAATTTGCAAAAGACAAATTTTATATAACATATTGTTTTATATTATTAAAGGCCAACCGCCTAAAACCATAAGCCAGTGACTAGATTTTGTACCACATACAACGTACTATTAAAAAAAACCTGCTCCAATTCATATCCAGGACACTTTTAATAAAATTTCTTGCATATATAATAATTAAACCCCATGCCTTCGGTCGAAAATGCTTTTCAACCCATAAACTTTGAGAGCGAATGTGCCACTCGTACCGCCGAAGTTTGTTTTCGTTGCTACTGGTGCCTGCTTGATGAACAACAACCGCCTCATCAGCAACGCCAATACTGTAACCCGCATTTTTTAGTCGGCAAGACAAGTCCGCATCCTCCCAGTACATGAAAAATCTTGGGTCGAATTCGCCAATTACCTTGAGTGTGCTGACATTGAGCAGCATACAAGCGCCGGTTATCCATGCGAATTGCGCATTATTCAACTCAGCAGACGAGATTGAATATTTACAATTAAAGTTATTGCCATTCATGACACTCCCTGCATGATCCGGAACTACCCCTGTAGGATCTATGATTCGGCCGCCGACTACGCCGATTTTTGAATCACCTACCGCTACAGAGATTAGCTTCTCTAAACAATCACGCTCAGGTACAGCATCATTATTCAACAACCACACATATTTAGCACCATACGAGTATGCTTCTTTCAATCCTTTATTAACACCAGAACCAAATCCATCATTGGTATCACTTTTAATAAGCTTAACGCTAATTGATAGATGTTTTATAAAATAATTTATAGAATCATCCTTAGAATCATTGTCAACAACAATAATCGAAGATGGGCGTGTTTGATTCAGAACGGCATCAACCGCTTCTAATGTTTTTTGTGGTTGCCGCCAATTTACCAAAATCGTTGCAACCTTTATCGAATCTGCGCCAGCATTGTTTTCAACGTTTACATTCAAGACGCAGCTCCTCTCCAGTTTGGTTGCCAAGAATTACACTGGCAAGCCAAGAAACGAAAGCCAGCAGCTCAACTTCGGCTCGCCGTCGCGCCGCTGGGTCTGCTTTGCATGCAAGTCTGATGCTTTGCGAAATGATATGCCCCCCCCGCGCTGTCGCAGAAACTGTTACGCTTTTAAAACCAGCCTTTTTTGCTAGCTGGACTATAGATGCCGGACCGAACAAATGCAGATGCCTAGGCGGCTCAAGACCCCTCCAGTGCTGACCGAACATCATGTGGCCCAGAGATACCGAATTAGGCGTAATGAGCGCCAGCCGTCCTCCTGGGCGAAGTATTCGATGGCACTCCTTGAGGTGTGCTAGTGGATCTGGCAGATGCTCCAAAAGGTGGCTGGAAACCACTGCATCAAACGCAGCATCGGGGTATCCACCATCTTCCAACGAGCCGAGTCGGGCATCGATGCCCAGCTTGCGGGCTAAGTTGACAGCAACAGGATCAAACTCGATGCCCGAGACATTCCACCCATGCGTTTTGAGCTTGTTTAAAGTCGCACAATTGCCAAAACCAACCTCAAGCAGCTGACCATTGGGCTTTGAATCTAGCCAGAAAACGCGTGCACCCGCTTCATCGCGCAGCGTAGGGAAAAGCGAAATTAACAACTTTACCAACCTAGCTGCGATGCTTAGCGGAGCAGATGTCTGGTATCCAAAGCGATCTGCAAGGTAGCCATTGATCGCCGAGGTAAACAGCCGCTTGAACGCACCACCTTCGGGTTCCACTGAATGCGTGTAATAGTTCATGTAAAACGATGGCAACACGCTTGAGGAGGGCGCTGGATCAAGCCAATGCAAGTCACAGGCTGGGCTGCTGCATCTATTCATGCTCCACTGACCTTCGATTGAAAACAATCGGTCTGTCAATGCTAAATGTTC
>JAVKMA010000070.1:0-1932 GCA_031538685.1 Burkholderiaceae bacterium
CCACATGGCTCGCCACAGCACCTCGTCGTTCGTCGTCACCATGCCACCTTCGCCACCCGTGGTCATGATCTTGTCCTGGCACAAACTCCAGGCCCCCACATGGCCAATGCTGCCCACCGGCCGCCCCTTTTAACGCGCCCCATGCGCATGTGCGAAATCATCGATCACCTTGAAGTCATGCTGCGACGACAACGCCATGATCGGGTCCATGTGGCACGGCCAACCCGCCAAATGCACACACACCACCGCCCGCGTGCGAGGTGTCAAAACTGCAGCGATGGTGCGAGCCGAAATATTCCCCGAATCCGCCTCCACATCGGCAAACACCGGCACCGCCCCAGCATTCACTACACACGAAATCGACGCAATGAACGTGCGCGGCGTCACCACCACCTCGTCCCCCGGACCAATACCCAAAGCTTTGAGCGCCACATCCAGCGCCAAGGTACCATTGGCAAGCGCCACGGCATGCGCCGTGCCAGACCCAGAGGCAAACTCTTTTTCAAATTCACGAGTTTCAGTGCCTGTCCAGTAATTCACTTTGTTGGATAACAGTACGCCGTGCACCGCATCGGCCTCTTCAGGGGTGAAACTGGGCCAGGGGGAAAAAGGAGTGTTCCGCATCTTTAACTTTCAGTTCTTGATCAAAGGTCGGGCCGGATTGCCCACCACAGTCACGCCAGGGGACACACTCTTGGTCACCACCGCGCCCATACCCACCACTGCGCCACGACCAATGACAAGAGGCGCTCCAGGCACGCCCTGTTTGATAACCGCGCCCGTACCAATGTAGGCGTGATCCTCAACATGCACATTGCCATTGCACATCACGCCAGGCGCAAAGGTCACAAAGTCACCAATCACGCAATCGTGCTCCACATAGCTGTACAGGTTGGCGTGAAAATGTTGGCCAATGCGCACATTGCTGGTCAGCGTGACAAATGGGCACAACACCGCCCCCTCACCCAGCTGCACATCGTCCAGCTGCACCACGTTAGCCGCACGCGCCTCAAAAAACAGCACGCCATCGACTGCGCAGCGCTGCACTAGCTTTTGCCGCACCTGGCTGTTGGCAATGGCCACACTCATGTGGCGCGAGATGGCGGGTTCGGCCAACCACTGGGCATAAGTCAGCACCCGCTGCCCGTTCACAACAGTAGCGCTTGGCTGGTCGTCCACAAACACCAGATCGGCTAAGCCCGCAGCCAAATCAGCCTGCAACTGCTGGCGGACCAAAGGCAACACGCCACGGCCACAACCACTAGCCCCAAAAATGGCAAAACGCTTCAAGACTCTGACCCCGTGAATTTAGACATCGTCGCCTCCCCTGCAGCACTGATACCGTCGCGCAGAAACACCTTGCGCACAGTCATCCAAAGTATCTTGATGTCCAGCCACAGGCTCTGGTTGTCGACATACCAAACATCCAATGCAAACTTGTCTGGCCAACTGATGGCATTGCGTCCATTCACCTGAGCCCAACCCGTGATTCCGGGGCGCACCTCATGGCGGCGAGCTTGCTCGGGGGTGTAAAGCGGCAGGTACTCCATCAGCAAAGGCCGTGGACCCACCAGACTCATCTCACCTTTGAGCACGTTCCACAGCTCGGGCAGCTCGTCCAAGCTGCTGGCGCGCAAAAAGCGACCAAAAGGCGTGAGACGCTGCGCATCGGGCAGCAAAGCACCACCTGGACCGCGCTCGTTTGTCATGGTGCGGAACTTGACCATGGTGAACGGCCGCCCCTGCAAACCCGGCCGCACCTGGCGAAACAGAACTGGGCTGCCCAGATTTCGGCGGATCAGCCAAGCCAGGGCCAGCAAAGGCAGGGTCAGCAGCAGCAAAGCCAGCAATGCTGCCACGAAGTCAAACACACGTTTCATCCCCGTCAACCTTTGCCGCGCCTCGCCAGCGCTTTAAAAATATCCCCAAATC
>JAVKMA010000071.1:0-5196 GCA_031538685.1 Burkholderiaceae bacterium
CACCGCTGGAACCTGATTTTGAGACATACCACACTCCACTGAAATGAAAAGAGTGATTGTAGAGATTCACTTCGAAAAATTTGATACTGCAAAACAACTGGAAATTTTTTTCTAACTGATTGGCCCATTACCCTATTTATACACAGTGCCTAAAACACCTAAACCCCAGCCCAGCTATACCGCGATGCGTCATTTAACGACTAAGCAAATGCGTATTTTTGCGACGGTTGCTAAACACGCCAGCTTTATCCGCGCGTCGGATGAATTGTCTTTAAGCCCACCTGCCGTGACGATTCAAGTCAAGGAAATGGAAGAAACCATCGGTTTACCTTTATTTGATCGCTCAGGCCGAACCGTGACATTGACGGTGACGGGTGAATATTTATTGGTCTACGTTAAAAAAATCTTGGGCACGATGCGCGAGATCGAAAATTTCGTTGCCAAAGTGCGCAAACTCGAATTGGGTCGAATCAAAATTGGGGTCGTCAATACCGCCAAATATTTCATGCCGATGCTAATTACGGCATTCAAAAAAAGTCATCCAGATGTCGAAGTTGATTTTGTAGTTGCGCAACGTCAACAATTGTTTTATCTATTAACGGAAGGCGACATGGATTTTGCGGTGATGGGACGCCCACCTAAAGAACTCGAAATGCGCGTCGAACCTTTTGCCAGTAACCCGCACGGGTTTTTAATGTCACCGAATTATTTGCCTGAAAAATCGATCGATCCGGATGCCTTTATGCACTTACCACTATTGGTTCGCGAAGAAGGTTCTGGAACACGCGCACTGATCGAACGATTTTTTGGCAACTTGGGAATCACGCCCAAACTGGGCTTACAAGCGCCGAGCAATGAAGTGTTAAAGCAAGCGGCAATGGCACAAATGGGCATAACTTTTCTATCCTTGCACACGGTTCGTACCGAAGTTCCAAGCGGTCAATTAGAAATTTTGGACGTTGCCGACACCCCGATTTATCGTTCGTGGCATTGCGTCACCTCAAAGGGCAAAAACCTGTCACCGCTTGCCGAAGCCTTTCGTTATTTTTTATGTGAGCAAGGACAGGCGCTGATGGAGAGTTTCTATCAGGATTTAACGCCGTATTTAAAAACGAATATTAAAGTCGAATAATTAAGGCCTCATAATTAAAAGCGGGCGATTAAAACAAAGCGCGCAATAAAAAACGCAAGGCCAATCACTTAACCTTGCGTTTTTATATTTAACGACGCTTAACATTTAACTACGCTTAAATTTGGCTCCCCGACCTGGGCTCGAACCAGGGACCTGCGGATTAACAGTCCGTCGCTCTACCGACTGAGCTATCAGGGAAAAGAAAACTGAAGACGAGATTATAACTAGATTTATATTTTTAATCTAGAACAAACCACTAATTGCTTGCATGGTAATGTCTTTATTATTTTTTATTACACATCTACTTCATTATGTCGATTGAAATCATTGCTACTGGCGGTACTTTTGATAAGTCTTATTTCCCACTCACTGGTGCGCTGGGTTTCGCACAAAGCATTTTGTCCACCCTATTAGAACAAGCCAATTTAAGCGCCGCGCCGACCGTAACAGTTTTACCCTTGATGGACTCTTTAGATATGACCGATCGTGATCGACAAACGATTTTTGATCGCGTTAAAAATTCCAGTGTGGACAAAATTATTTTAATTCATGGCACCGACACCATGACCCAGACCGCACAAAACATGCTGGGCAAAATCAAAGGGAAAACCATTGTTTTTACCGGCGCAATGGTGCCGGCGAGAATTGCCCAATCAGACGCTTTTTTTAACTTAGGTTTTGCCCTATGCGCGGTACAACTAGCGCAACCAGGAATTTATATTGCCATGAACGGTCAGTTACTTCCTGCCGACACTGCGACTAAAAATAAAGTCAAAGGAATTTTTGAAAAACACTAAGGGTAACTACAGTCAAATCGCCAAATAACTTGGCGATTGCGACTATTGCTAATGATAACAAGCCTAAAAAATACTGGACAACAAAAAAATTTTCTAACACAATTCGCGCCTATTTTAAACGCTTGTTTTAATCAACTGTTTTAATTATCTGCTCATCATCGTGGACACGCGCGAACTCATCATCACCGTTGCTGAAGACCTGTTCATCGAACAAGGCTATGCCGATTCCTCATTGCGCCAGATTACGCAAAAAGCAGGCGTCAATCTCGCAGCGGTCAATTACCACTTTGGCAGTAAAGAAATTTTGCTCGCAGAAATTTTGAAGGGACATCTCCATGCCTTGAATCAAGAACGTTTAGAAGCCCTCACACAATTACGACAAGCAGCTCAAGCGAGACCGGGACAGACGATCCGCCCTTCTTTAATTATGGAGGCTTTTTTGGGCACGGTATTCAAACGCGCCCGCGACAATCCACGGGGTGCCGTGTTCTTACGTTTGTTGGGCAGGGTGCACACCAGTCCTCACGACTTTATTCGAGTTCTTTTCGCGGGCGAGCACACTCAAGTATTAGAGGCCTATTTAACAGAGCTGTACCGCGCTCTGCCACAGGTCAACAAAGCAGAAATTTTGTGGCGACTGGACTTTATGGTAGGGGCAATGGCCTACGCGATTGCAGGTACAGACACCCTGCGTCTGATTTCGAATTGGAATAACGAATCCTCCGAAACTCGTACCGAGGAATGGGACCGACTATACGAACGAATCATGAGTTTTTTAATGGGCGGCTTTCGCGCGCCTTTACCGGTGCATAAACAACTTCCCTAAAGACAACTTCCCGAAGGACAACTTTCTTATTCCTACAGACTTTTTTCTACCTCCCTTTTCCGAATATCTAATCCCCTCTTGACCATGACCCCCATTTTTATTCTGCTTTGCCTGATCGCCCTCTTGCTCATCCGACCTTTGCGCCGCGCCCTAATCACGCCTTGGATCTTCGCCCCCTTTCGGCGCAGTCTTCCGGTGATGAGCGCGACCGAGCGCACCGCGCTAAACGCGGGCACTGTATGGTGGGATGGTGATTTATTTAGTGGCTCGCCCAATTGGAAAAAATTTTTTGCCCTACCTGCCCCCACGCTCTCAATTGAGGAACAAGCCTTCATGGATAACGAGGTAAACGCGCTTTGCGCCATGATCGATGATTGGCAGGCAACCACGGTTGATGGTGATTTAACCCCGGCCGCGTGGGCACAAATTAAAGAAAAAGGTTTTTTAGGTTTTATTATTCCCAAACAATATGGCGGACTAGGATTTTCGGCCTATGCGCATTCAGAAATCATGACGCGCTTGTCCACTCGATCCTCGGCTCTGGCGGTGTCGGTCATGGTGCCTAACTCCTTGGGCCCCTCAGAACTGCTCCTGCAATATGGTAGCGATGCACAAAAAAACTATTATCTACCGCGCTTGGCAAAAGGCATTGAGATCCCCGCTTTTGCGCTCACCAGTCCCTGGGCGGGATCAGATGCTGCGGCGATTCCTGATAGCGGAATCGTGTGTCGCGGACACTATCAAGGTCAGGACGTCTTGGGCTTGCGCGTCTCATGGGACAAGCGCTACATCACCCTGGCTCCCGTATGCACGGTACTCGGATTGGCCTTTCGGGCCTATGACCCTGATCATTTGCTCGGTAATGAAAACGACATCGGCATCAGCTGCGCCTTAATCCCGCACGATCACCCAGGCGTTGTCATTGGGCGACGCCACATGCCCTTAAATGCGGTATTTATGAATGGGCCTACGCAGGGCAAAGATGTCTTTATCCCTATGGACTTTGTCATTGGCGGGCAAAAAATGTTGGGCCAAGGTTGGCGCATGTTGATGGAGTGTCTGGCGGTGGGGCGCGCTATTTCTCTGCCTGCCTCCAATGTTGCTTTGGCGCAATTGAGCGCGCGTACGGTTGGCGCTTATGCCCGTGTACGCCAACAATTCAATACCGCAGTCGCCAATTTTGAAGGGGTGGAAGAAGCCCTGGCGCGCATCGCCGGTGGTGCCTATACCCTAGACGCGATGCGACGCATGACCGCACAAGCCGTTGATTTAGGCGAAAAACCAGCCGTTCTATCGGCCATTGCCAAATATCAAGCGACCGAAGGTGCACGACGCATCGTCAACGATGGTATGGATGTGATCGGCGGTAAGGGCGTGTGCTTGGGGCCGCGTAATTTTCTAGGGCGCGCCTATCAACAGATTCCGATTGGTGTCACCGTCGAGGGTGCCAATATCTTGACGCGCAGTTTGATTATTTTTGGTCAGGGCGCTATTCGCTGCCACCCCTTTGTACACGCGGAAATGGATGCCGCGCAGATGAGCGATGCGCGCGCTGCTTTAATCGCTTTTGATCGCGCATTTTTCGGCCATATGGCGCATGTGTGTCAAAACGCCTATCGGGCATTTACTCGCGCCATCGGCCTGGCGTGTTCTCCTTCAGGTATTGCGTCCCCCAGCAAAAAATATTTACGCCAGATCAACCGCTATAGCGCAGCGTTTGCCCTCTTGGCTGACATGACGATGTTGATTTACGGGGCATCTTTAAAACGCCACGAAAAAATTTCGGCACGCTTAGGCGATATCTTGTCAGAGCTGTATTTATGCTCGGCGGTCATCAAGCGATTCCACGATCAAGGCTGTCAAAAAGAGGACTTAGCACTGTTACATTGGTCCACGCAGAGTGCCCTTTTTCGCACCCAAGAAGCTTTTCGTGGTGTGCTTGACAACCTACCTTGTGTCTGGCGTCTAATCTTACGCGCGAGTTTGTTTCCACTTGGATTTTGTCGTCGCCCGCCCTCGGATGCCACGGGGCAAGCCTGCGCACGCACGATCACCCAGACTGGCGGTGCACGCGATCGCCTCAGTGCCAATTGCTTTATCCCACCTGCCAATAGTGATCCAGCTTACCTCGCTAAAGAACCCGTATATGCCCTGGAAATGGCCCTCATCTCTAGCGAAGCGGCCTTGACCGTAGAGCAGGCTTTGCGTCGCACCTTGAAAAAAAATCCCCTACCGGCTCACCCCAACAACAATGTGCGCGACAGTGCTCAGACCGCACATGCTGCAGGTCTATTGAGCGATGCCGACTTTGCGATATTGCAAACGCGTGATCAGTGGCGTGATGTGGTCATTGCAGTGGATGACTTTGCACATGATTTTTTAAAGTCAAAGGCATAAGGGCACTTCTATAAATACAGAATGTGCGGATGAAGTGCGAGGCG
>JAVKMA010000072.1:0-2920 GCA_031538685.1 Burkholderiaceae bacterium
GATTTTTGAATAAATAAATGATATTTTAGTGAGGGTGATTTGGATTTAGGCAAAACAGACAATCTTCTTGCAAAATAAAGAGGCTTAGGTGGCAGCGCGCGCTGTGTCACAATTTGACGTTTTATTTAATCGTCGTTTCAAAATAATGAGGTTTTGCTATGAAAGTTGATATCGCCGTCGTTGGTGCAGGCCCAAGCGGTTTGTGTTTTGCGCAAGCCTTGTCGGGTAGCGGTTTATCGATTGCACTGATCGAACAGGAGTCGGCCGCAGTATTGGCGCAGCCGCCTTTTGATGGACGAGAGATTGCGCTCACGCATGCCTCAAAGCGCACGCTAGAACAATTGGATATGTGGTCACGAATTGATCCGGCGGCGATTGCGCCGCTACGCGATGCACAAGTATTTAATGGCCCGTCTTTGTTCGCATTAAAAATCAGTGCGGGTAAAGCCGAGGGACAATTGGGGTATTTAGTGCCCAATCACTTGATTCGACGGGCTGCATTTGAGGCGGTGCAAGCGCATCAATCGGCAAAACTGATCACCGAAACGCGCGTGCGCAAATTGACACATCTCGCCGACAGAGTGCACTTGTCGTTAAGCAATGGCGAGGAAGTTGACGCCGGTTTATTGATTGCGGCGGACAGTCGTTTTTCGGAAACGCGACGTCTGTTAGGCATTGGCGCGCAAATGCGAGATTTTGGGCGCACCATGATGGTGTGTCGCATGACACACGAAAAACCGCATCACAATGTAGCTTGGGAATGGTTTGGTTATGGTCAAACTTTGGCCTTGCTGCCGTTAAATGATCAAGATGGCAAGCCGATGTCTTCGGTTGTTTTGACTTTGCCACAGCACACGATGAATGCTTTGCTGACTTTGGATGATGCAGCCTTTAACGCGGAAATAACGCGTCGTTTTTCAACACGTTTGGGCCCAATGAACAAGCTGCCGCAAGACCCACACAAACAGCACGCCCCCAATGCTTATCCTTTGATCGGCGTATACGCTAACCGTTTTTCGGGTAAACGTTGTGCCTTGATCGGCGATGCTGCGGTCGGTATGCATCCTGTCACGGCGCATGGTTTTAATTTTGGATTGCAAAGCGCGCAAAGATTGGCCGCCAATTTGCGCAAAACACCGAATCTCGAATTACGCGATCAAACGCTGTTAAATCAGGCTTTGGCAAGTTACGAGCGCGCCCATCGCTTGGCGACTTTGCCACTGTATCAAAGCACCAATTTGGTGGTGTCGCTGTACACCAACGACACTGGGCCTGCGAAGTTATTGCGTAACGCCGCTTTGCATATTGCGCACTATGCGTCGCCTTTTAAACGCGCGATTGCGGCGCATTTGACACAGTAATTTTATCTTTTTACGCGATCAATGAGCATTCAAACTGACGACATTTACGCCACTGGATCAAACTTAGATCAGCGGCTGATTTCGCCGCAACCTAAATCACCTAATGAGGAAGCGGTCGAGCGAGCCTTGCGCCCAAAAGCGCTAGAGCATTATGTCGGGCAGAAAAAAATTCGTGGACAGTTAGAAATTTTTATCGAAGCGGCGAAAAAACGCGGCGAACCTTTGGATCACTGTTTGCTGTTTGGCCCACCGGGTTTGGGCAAAACAACTTTGGCGCACATCATCGCCTACGAAATGGGTGTAGGACTGCGCCAAACTTCAGGGCCAGTGTTAGAACGCGCGGGCGATTTGGCGGCCTTGCTGACCAATTTATCGGCTAACGATGTGTTGTTTATTGACGAGATTCACCGCCTATCGCCGGTGGTTGAGGAGATTTTGTATCCGGCCTTAGAGGACTATCAAATCGACATCATGATCGGCGAAGGCCCGGCGGCACGTTCGGTCAAAATTGATTTGCAACCGTTTACTTTGGTGGGCGCAACGACGCGCGCGGGTATGTTGACTAACCCTTTGCGCGATCGTTTTGGCATCGTCATGCGTCTGGAGTTTTACAGTGTCGAGGAATTAACCCAAATCGTCACGCGCTCCGCCAATTTATTAAACACGCCGATTGATCCTGCGGGCGCGTCAGAGATCGCGCGTCGCAGCCGTGGCACACCGCGTATCGCCAATCGTTTGTTGCGTAGGGTGCGTGATTTTGTCGAGGTTCGCGGCGAAGGCAATATCACTGCGCCCATGGCTGATGCCGCGCTGTTAATGCTGGACGTTGATCAAATGGGATTGGATATTTTGGATCGCAAATTGCTAGAAGCGGTGATTCATAAATTTGATGGTGGGCCGGTGGGTCTGGACAATTTGTCCGCCAGCGTGGGCGAAGAGCGCGATACGATTGAAGACGTGATTGAACCGTATTTAATTCAACAAGGTTATTTGCAACGTACGCCGCGCGGACGCATTGCCACAGCGCGTACTTATCAACATTTTGGACTGATTGCACCGCGTCCGTCGGATGTCGGGACACTGTTGTAAATGCTGCGTTCATGGCGTTTGAGCGTGTTAGTCATTTTGGGTCTAAGTGATTTTTAGCGGCGGCAGTTTTGATTTTGCCAATCAGTATTTACCTTCAATCAACTCTATTTCTAAAGGAGTCCTATGGCACAAGATCCGATGAGTATGTTTAGTCAAATATGGTCAGGCGCAACAGTGCCTTTGATGATGAATCCTGAACAGTTGGATAAAAAAATTGACGAGCTGCGTTTGGTGCAATCGTGGTTAAAAATTAATTTGCAAATGCTGGACGCGAGTTTGGCGGCGATGGAAATGCAACGCGATACCAGGCGCCAGTTTCAAACTGCATTTCAAAATATGAGTACCAGCGCGTCGAGTATGTCTAGTACGCCCAGCATGCCTAATATGCCGCAGGATGAATCTAAAGTTGCCCCCTCACCAAGTGTTGCCGCAGATAGCTCGTCGCCGACCGTCGATTCTTTGGCGATGCC
>JAVKMA010000073.1:0-3912 GCA_031538685.1 Burkholderiaceae bacterium
CTTCTTCTCATATTTGACCCGAACGCTCCTCTTTGTAGGAGAGAATCGAAGCCGAATCTTCGGGACTGTAGAGCTGACCGAATGGCGCGTAAATGCCCACCTGCCGAAACAGGTTGGCCATGCCAAAAGTGCGCGCTTCGTCGGCGACGATGGGCACAATGCGAGGCCCCAGCACTGGGTCTTTAAGCCAGGCGCCGAGCTGTCGCACAAATGCCATCGTGGTGCTCATGGATTTACCATCGGCATCTAAGGCAAAAGCCGCGCTGTGCGCTAGCGAGGGGACAGCCAAGGCTTCCGCACTGCGTCGACGCTGCGGCAACACGCCACCAAGGGCCTCGCGCCTGGCCTGCAGATAGTGCATTTCTGGACTGTCGGCGGCGGGTTTAAAGAATGCGGCCTGTTCGACCTGCGTATCGTCAAGCGGAAGCCCAAAGCGTGTGCGAAAAGCAAACAATTCGTCACGCCCTAATTTTTTATGCTGGTGCGTGGTCATGCGCCCCTGCGCCGCGGTGCCCATGCCATAGCCTTTCATGGTCTTGGCTAACACTACAGTGGGCCCGCCGCGATGTGCGGCCGCGCGCGCAAAGGCAGCGTGAATTTTTACCGGATCGTGTCCACCGCGCCGCAGTCGATCGATTTCACTGTCACTCAGGTGCGACACAAGGGCTTGTAATTGAGGCGTTTTACTGAAAAAGTGATGACGGTTAAACGCGCCGTCATTCGCACTTAGAGTCTGAAATTCACCATCCACGGTTTGCGCAAAAGCCCGCGCAATCGCGTGCTCCTGATCGCGTGCCAGCAATACATCCCAATCGGAACCCCAAAGGCATTTCACGACGTTCCAGCCCGCGCCTGCAAACAGAGACTCGAGTTCATCCACGATGCGCCCATTGCCACGTACCGGGCCATCAAGGCGTTGCAGATTGCAGTTAATGACGAAGATGCAGTTATCAAGTTTTTCGCGCGCCGCTAAGGTCAATGCCGCGATGGATTCGGGCTCGTCCATTTCGCCGTCGCCGAAAAATCCCCATACTTTGCGCCCTTTGGTGTCAAGCAGCCCGCGGTGATCGAGATAGCGCATGAAGCGGGCCTGGTAAATTGAATTGATCGGACCAATGCCCATCGACCCCGTTGGGAATTGCCAGAAATTCGGCATCAAGTAGGGGTGCGGATAGGAGCTAAGGCCTTGCACGCCGTCTTTCTGCGCAGTCAGTTCCTGACGGTAGTGACGCAAACTGTCCTCGCTGATTCGCCCTTCTAGAAACGCGCGGGCGTAGACGCCCGGAGCTGAATGCGGTTGAAAGTAGACCAAATCGCCGCCATGGGCCGTCGTGCGCGCGTGAAAAAAATGGTGAAACCCTACTTCAAACAGTTCCGCAGCAGACGCATAACTGGCGATGAGGCCACCCAGATCGCCGTGCGCTTCATTAGCGCGCACGACCATCGCTAATGCGTTCCAGCGCAGAATCGCCGAAAGCCGCGCTTCGATGGCCAAGTCCCCTGGATAGCTGGGTTGTTCATCAACACTGACCGTGTTCAAATAGGGCGTGACGGGTTCTGGTCGCCATGCCAATTTGAGCCGCCGCGCATGATCGAGCAGTGCATCGAGGATGACGACAGCGCGCGCCCGCCCTTGTTGCGGACCCCAAGTAGACAGCACGCTGTCAAGCGCTTCGCACCACTCTTTTAGCTCCTCGGAATCTCGCGTGTCAGATGGGACCGTCGCACCAAATTGGTTTTTGATGTCCGTGGCCAAAGGGTTCATTGATCAACCGTTGCGGAAGATAAAGCTGTAGGCATTGAGGGCAGGTACGCCACCCAAATGCGCATACAAGACCCGCGATCCCGCCGGAAACTCGCCCGTACGAACCATGTCGATCATGCCGGCCATGGATTTACCTTCGTACACGGGGTCGGTCAGCATGCCCTCCTGGCGTGCGCACAAGCGAATGGCTTCCAAGGTGCCCTCATTGGGTAACCCATATTCAGGGCCGCCGTAACGCGCATCAAGCACCACATCCTTGGTCGTGATGTCACGACCCAGTTCGACCAGCTTGGCGGTATTTTGGGCAATTCGTAGAATTTGCGCGTGAGTCGCTTCAGGTTTGGCCGATGTATCAATGCCGATCACGCGGTCAGCGCGCCCATCCGCAGCAAAACCGACCACCATGCCAGCCTGCGTGCTGCCCGTCACCGAACAGACGACGATGTAATCGAACTTAAAACCCAATTCGGCCTCTTGCGCACGCACTTCTTCGGCAAAGCTCACGAAGCCCAAGCCACCCAGTGGGTGCTCGGAGCAGCCCGCCGGAATCGGGAAAGGTTTGCCGCCAGCCTTGCGCACATCTTCCATGGCCTTCTCCCAGCTTGGACGAATGCCAATGTCAAAGCCCGCTGCGTCAAGGCGCACGTCGGCACCCAGGATGCGCGACATTTCAATATTACCCACACGGTCATACACAGCGTCAGAATAATTCACCCAGTTTTCTTGCACCAGCACGCATTTCATGCCGAGATGGGCGGCCACGGCGGCGACTTGGCGGGTTTGGTTGGACTGGATGCCACCAATTGACACCAGGGTATCGCACCCTTGTGCGATGGCTTCGGGAATTAAATATTCCAATTTACGCGTTTTGTTACCACCAAAAGCGAGGCCGCTGTTGCAGTCCTCGCGCTTGGCATAGAGCTGAACCTTGCCACCCAAATGATCACTCAAGCGCTTCAAGGGTTGGATGGGAGACGGGCCGAAGGTCAAGACATGGCGGGGGAATTTTTGTAAGTTCATGGCAATGGCTCCTAAGTTAAGTAAATCAGTAAATGAGGAAATGAATTAAGTGAATGAGTTCAGTAAAGCGTCTTTGCACATCCATCATAGATTCATAAGGGCACTTCTATCAATACAGAATGTGCGAATGAAGTGCGAGGCGCGCAGCACACAGAAACCGGAGCGTACACACAGTACGTGAGGATTTCGCGTACTGCGCAACAAAGCAATTCGCCGCAAAAATGAATCGATAGAAGTGCCCATAAGAGGGTTGTTGGGCTCGCAAAGTACAGATCTATGGTAGATAAAAAACGCTGATCCAGGGTTGCAAAATATTCTAAAATTACACAATAATCAGATTAAAAATTAAAAATTCATAATCAATATATTCTTATAAATCTAAATGAAAGCAATAAAATTTTGCACTAACTCGGTTCAGAAACAGACAGTTTTTCAAGAATTGGATCGCACTGATAAAGCGATTTTGAAACTACTGCAACGCGACGCCTCGGTATCCAATGTTGTATTGGCAACCAAGGTACACCTCAGTCCACCGGCCTGTCTGCGGCGTGTTGACCGACTCAAGCAGATGGGGCTGATTTCAGGTGTCGTTGCGTTGCTGAACCCACAAGCCTTGGACGCCAGCATGTTGGTGATGATCGGCGTCGTGCTCGACCGTTCAACGCCTGACTCATTTGGTGATTTTGAGAAAGCCGTCGCCAAGCTGTCCGGCTGCATGGAATGCCACGTCGTCACCGGCGAATTCGACTATTTCATGTTGGTGCGAACCCGGGACAATGAAAGTTTCAACCGTCTTCATGCTGAGCAATTGTTGTACCTGCCGGGTGTGCGACAGATACGCTCGTTTATGGTGTTAAAGCAGGTGTTATCGACCACACAGCTACCGATTTGAATTCATGTTGTTGTCAATCACTGGGATGAAAAATTGTTTTGAAGCGGTGTCAATTTGTTTTTTTGTTTTATCGTTAATTAAGAAAATAAAAATGTTTATATGTCTTATATAAGACTTGACTTGTTTTGCGATACACCTCTAAAATGCGCGATATCAAAATCTGGTCTGCCTGATTAGCGTAATTAGCATGATTTGATTTAAGGGCACTTCTATCAATACAGAATGTGCGGATGAA
>JAVKMA010000074.1:0-3768 GCA_031538685.1 Burkholderiaceae bacterium
ATACGGATTTTTTGCTTATGCATATTTAATTGTCAAAATAGCACAGTCTTAACGACCAATAAAACTTCTTTAAAACAAACTTTTTACTCACTTTTCACTTACCGCCTAAATCTGCGACGACAAATCCTTAGAGAATAGTTTCTTAAGCTGTAATTTTCACAACGACGCCTGCGCCAACCGTACGACCGCCTTCACGAATCGCAAATCGCAAACCTTCTTCCATCGCAATCGGCGCAATCAATTTCACCGAAATCGATACGTTATCACCAGGCATCACCATCTCTTTTCCCGCCGGCAACTCAATCGCACCAGTCACATCCGTCGTACGGAAGTAAAACTGTGGACGGTAGTTATTAAAGAAGGGCGTATGACGACCACCTTCATCTTTGCTCAACACGTACACCTCTCCCGTAAAGCCCGTATGCGGCGCAATTGAACCTGGCTTACACAACACCTGACCACGCTCAACCTCTTCTCGCTTAGTCCCGCGCAACAAAATGCCCACATTGTCACCCGCTTGACCTTGATCTAACAATTTACGGAACATTTCAACCCCCGTGCAAATCGTTTTCAGCGTCGGCTTGATCCCCACAATCTCGATCTCTTCACCCACCTTCACAATTCCACGCTCGATACGACCCGTTACCACCGTACCACGACCTGAAATCGAGAACACATCTTCTACCGGCATCAAAAACGCACCATCAATAGCACGCTCCGGCGTTGGAATATAACTGTCCAACGCTTCCGCCAATCGCATAATCGCCAATTCACCCATCTCGCCCTTGTCGCCCTCCAGCGCTAATTTCGCTGAACCCTTAACAATCGGCGTATCATCCCCTGGAAAATCGTATTTTGATAACAATTCACGAACTTCCATTTCAACCAATTCCAACAACTCCGCATCATCCACCATATCGCATTTATTCATAAATACGATAATGTAAGGAACCCCAACCTGACGCGCCAACAAAATATGCTCACGCGTCTGCGGCATCGGACCATCAGAAGCCGAAACCACCAATATCGCGCCATCCATTTGCGCCGCACCCGTAATCATGTTCTTCACATAATCCGCATGGCCCGGACAGTCAACGTGCGCATAGTGCCGCGCCGTCGTCTCATATTCAACGTGCGCCGTATTGATCGTGATACCACGCGCCTTTTCTTCTGGCGCCGCATCAATTTGATCGTAAGCCTTCGCCTCACCCCCAAATTTCGACGACAATACCGTCGTTATCGCCGCCGTCAATGTCGTCTTACCATGATCCACGTGACCAATCGTTCCAACGTTCACATGCGGCTTCGTCCGCTCAAATTTACTTTTTGCCATGATCTATTTCCTTATCAGAGAAACCCAACTACCGAGAGAAGTCCAACAATCTAAAAACCCAAGAAACTTTGAAATCCAGATGAAAACCCTGAACAAACATTGTGGTGCCCATGGCGTGGATTGAACACGCGACCTCTCCCTTACCAAGGGAGTGCTCTACCACTGAGCTACATGGGCCACATGGGCCACATGGGCCACACACAAACCAAACCCGAAATCACGCGGCCCACAGAGGACACTATCGCACACATTCTAAAAAGCACACTAACAGATCTCACCCACAGACTAATTTTGTGGAGCGGGTGAAGGGAATCGAACCCTCGTTTTAAGCTTGGAAGGCTTCTGCTCTACCATTGAGCTACACCCGCATCAGAGCCGCACCACATAAAAGCCACCCCCCTCGTAACTCCTCCCATCACCTGCTTACCCTACTCACCTCGGTCAGCTTTGGTGGAGGGGACTGGATTCGAACCAGTGTACGCGTTAAGCGGGCAGATTTACAGTCTGCTGCCATTAACCACTCGGCCACCCCTCCTCGCAGAACCGGCGATTATCTTTTATCACGCCAGAGCTGTCAAGAAATTTTAGGGCACTTCTATCAATTCATTTTTGCGGCGAATTGCTTTGTTGCGCAGTGCGCGAAATCCTCACGTACTGTAGGTACGCTCCGGTTTCTGCGTGCTGTGCTCCTCGCACTTCATCCGCACATTCTGTATTGATAGAAGCGCCCTTTACTTAATACCGGCCACTTAATGCTTTGTCAGCACTGATTTGCCAACGCTTTTTCGATATTTTTTAATTGTTTTGAGCATAAAAAACCCCTGCACTTTTCAGCGCAGGGGTTTTGTTCAACAATATCCACTAATAAACTAACTAATAAAAATAACTAAGCCGTCATATCAGGCTTGTTAATCATATCAATTTAGAACGATTGAACCAATTTAACACGGTATTGCGATTGACCTGCTGTCGCGCCCGCTACTGTAAACGCATTTGCAAAACTTACGTTAACCGCAGTGTTTTTGCCCAAATCGTAATTAACACCCATGACCATACCCGAATTATCTTTATCGTCCGTACCTTTACGCGTCGCATAGGCTAAACCCAAGGTAACAGGGCCAACTGGCGCACTAACACCAAGCACATAAGCAGGGTTTTTTGATGCAATGTTATCAAGACCACCAGCTGTTTTTGACGTCGCCTGGGTATACCCAAACGCTACTTTTACGACTTTTGCGTCATAAGAAAGGTCTAAATTGGTTGATGCCTGACCTTGCAAAGAAGATGCGTCTGTTGCAGGCGCGGCGTCACCAGAATTGCTGCCCAAGTTTTTGAGCGCCAGACGTGCCGAAAACCCGTTGGCACTATAGCTCACGCTCACGCTTGGCGCAGCTGCGCTAATGTCACCTTTGGTGGCGTTGACGGCTTTGACTTCAGTGACGACGGGGACGACACCGGCGGCAGAGGCAGGGACGGCAGTGACGGCAGCAGTGTCTTTGTCAGTATGAGTATAAGCAACGCCGACCTTCAGCCCAGGCACCAGTTCAGGACTGGTATAGCCAACCCCAGCAACATTACCCGACTGCAAACCAAATTTCACATTATCCAAGCCTGTCGGTAAAGACGCGCCAGAAATATCCGCCGCCATCGCGTTATTGCCCGATTCATAATCCCACAACTTCACTGAACCAAAACCACCGCTCAAGGTAATACTGCGATCGTTAATACCTACTGCTGATCCGCGTGGGCCAGTATCCAAAGCCAAATTGGCCTGCGCAGTTGCTTTAATTCCATTTTCTAAATTTTGAACCGCTGTAATGGTTGCGCCACCGTCAGTAATACCAAAACGGGCTTTGCTGTCTTTAGTATCGCTTTGCGAAAGGCCAAAGCCAACCGAACCAGTCAAGCTAAATGAGGTATCCGCCGCAAACGCTGAACCCGCAACCAGCATCGAACCCAATACTGCTACATTAATTAGTGATTTTTTCATTTAAACTCTCCGTAAATTTTAAATACAAAAATGTTCTGCTAAATTAGACTTCCAATCAAACACGCTTAATCAAGAACTTTATTAGTACCCAACTAAGCCTGCGGAGTATTAAAGCTTTTCTGTCAAAAAAACCAAGCATTTACAATTTTGAATTATTTTTGGCTTAAAATTGATTAAAACCAGCCATTTAATGGCAAATATTTATCAACAATAGTTTTGTGTTGTTTTATTACAACACAAATAGGCGATTTGTATTATTTTTCTTTTTGTTCACTATTTTTTTACGGGAGCGTCGAACAAGTGATCTCAAATGCTTTTATCCCGGCGCTATCCTAGCAAAATACTGGGTTAAGACACGATAAAATCATGTTTTTGCTAAAGGGCACTTCTATCAATTCATTTTTGCGGCGAATTGCTTTGTTGCGCAGTACGCGAAATCCTCACG